>JAGYJO010000278.1 GCA_018402095.1 bacterium | reverse complement strand
ACAGCTGACATTCGATATGCAATATGCGATGTGGACCAAAATATCATCGTATGGTCATTTGGAGCGTTCCAAGGTGTTGTTGGCTGCTTTCGAAGAATCGCAGCAAATGCGTACAGCCAAAATAGAGTTTACGGGAGAGCCTTTGGATAGTTTGGTTGATGATCCACTGGAAGGTTTGGGTAGTTGATTACTGCTTGGGAGATAAGCCTATCACAACGGCTGATGGGGTTTCAAAATGGTTAAGGGTTTATCTTGATTATACCTTGGCGCATTTTCTACCTCGCAGTAGACTGCGTCGTAGGAGGCGTTTATGAAAAATAAATTGTGGTGGATTCTTTTGGGTGTTTTGGTCATAGCTGTTGCCTTTTTTGTGGTGCGTGGTTTGTCTCGTTCTGAGTCTGTTGTTCACTCACAATTGATGACCGTTACGTTACCTGTTGCCGGTATGACATGCGAGAGCTGTCAAAAAACGGTTCGTGATGGGTTATTGGGGCTGCCAGGTGTTCGTACTGTTGATGTGGACTTGTCTGCTGGGTCGACTACGATTACTTATGATCAGTCTATGTTGATTGTACAATCTTTGGTTGAAACAATTTCGTCTTTGGGTTTTGAGTCTCGTGTGCCTACGAAAAACCAATTGGAAGTTGTTAATTTTAAGATGAAGATTAATTGAGGAGAATTTTATGAAGTTAGCAGCGATTATTTGTTGTTTAAGTATGTTTGTTGGAACGGCTATTTCTGCGGCACCGATAGCGCGTGCACTATCTATATTGCATCCCTTAGGGGATAACACCGTTATGGGAATTGTGAAAATGGTTGAAGAGGGTGGTTCTCTACATATTACAGGTGAGGTTTCCGGTTTGGTTCCGGGGAGTTTGCATGGATTTCATTTGCATGAATTTGGTGATTGCTCAGCACCGGATGGTACATCTGCTGGGGGACATTACAATCCCGAGGGTCATTTTCATGCAGGACCCAAGAGTCGTATTCGGCATTTCGGTGATTTTGGTAATCTCAAAGCTGATAAGTTGGGTGTGGCGCATATTGATATTGTTGTACCAGCTTCTAGGGGCTTGTCTTTGGCTTATGGTCGTGGATTGGTTTTGCATGCAGGTCCTGATGATGAAAAAACAAATCCATCGGGTAATTCCGGTCCCCGTATTGCGTGTGGGGTTGTAGGTATTTCTAAGCTTTAAGGCGAGCAGGAGGGGGGCGAAAGGTCATCACGCTTTCGGTCCCTCTCTTGTTGTTTACATGGCGTTGATCACTGCTGGTGGCTAGACAATTTTATGGGAGTTTGATTTAACTCCAGTATGCATGTTGATAACCCACTTTCTGTAATTCCGCCAATTTTGACGGGCGTTTCTCTTTTTTTGGGGGATTTTGGTGCGTCGAAAGAGTCTTCGTTTTGGTTGTCTAAACGTGAAGATAGACACCAGTTTTTTTCGGAATTATCGGATTTAGATGCAACAGCAATAGCCCTCTTTTTTGATAATGGGGGCCAAAATCTATTGGTTTTAAATGTTGCTTGCTTTGATTTTCCTTCATATACAGTAAAAGATGCGGACACTGGTGTTGTATCCTTGGACTCTGGTCTTGTGCGTGCGCTAGATGGTCTTTCTGTTTTTGACTTTGTGTTGCTTAGTCCTACTTTTCAGACGAGATCGGCTGATTTTCTTTTAGCCCTTCAGGCTTATTGTGATTTGCGTGAGTCGATTTTGTTGCTCGATATTCCCAATGTGCCTATGGATGATGCCGTGAATTGGTTTCAAAGTAATCTAGCATTACACGAAAAGCATGTGGCTTTTTATTACCCTTATTTGAAAATCAATAAGATGGAAATTGGTGCTA
>JAGYJO010000277.1 GCA_018402095.1 bacterium | reverse complement strand
TCGAAAACTTCAAAAGCGGATCATCAAACATCAGGATTCTATTTTGCTTTTTATGTCAGACCCAAACATTCCTTTCCATAACAACAGCTCCGAACGGGCCATTCGCATGGCCAAGGTTAAGCAAAAAATATCGGGTGGCTTTAGAAGTCGGAGAGGGGCTCAGCGTCATGCTATATTGCTCTCCATTATTGAAACCGCTAAAAAGCAACGCCTCAATATCTTATCCACTATTCAGGACACCCTCAATCAGTCCCTCGTATTTGCGGGGGCTAGATAGTTACGTCTATCTTAGGCGACAGTATTCCCGCACATCGTCGGGGGCGGGCTATGGGCATCGTCATGATGTCTTTTTCTTTGGCCAGCGTATTCGGCGTTCCTTTGGGTCTCTTTTTAGCAAACCATTTCTCATGGTCAGCACCCTTTGTGTTGGTAGCAGGCATTGGCCTTGTGACTATGGGATTTGCAGCGATGTTTGTACCAGTTTTGACAGGGCATCTCATCAGCAAAGGTGAGAAACACGAGATCCCTATCGTCAACGCGCTGACCAATCCAAACCAACGGTCCGCACTCCTGGTCACCACAGCGATCATGCTCGGACAATTTGCCATTGTACCCTTAATTGCTACGTTCATGACGACCAACGTTGGATTTAGCGAACATGATTTGACCTACCTCTACATCTTTGGGGGACTTGCCGCGATGGTAACGGCGCCTATCGGAGGACGCATCGCAGACAAGTATGGAAAATTCCCAGTTTTCGCCATTTTTTCTTTGTTTAATTTACTTCCCATATTTCTACTCACACACTTGACCGTACAGCCACTGCTTATTCCGTTGTTGGTATCCACGGCTTTATTTATGAGTTCCGCAGGAAGAATGGTGTCCGGTACAGCGATCATTATTTCCTCCGTTTCTGCCCGTCAGCGCGGCGGATTTATGAGCATCAATACATGTGTGCAACAGCTGGGTGCAGGCATAGCCGCCTTTGTCGCTGGCAGCATTGTGACCCAGCTTCCTTCAGGGCAGCTACAGCATTACAATTGGGTTGGCTATTGGGCCATGGGGATGGCCATCTTCGCGATCTATTTGGCTTCCCGGGTGAAAACCGTAGACACCAGTCATACGCCTACCCAAATAGCCGTTGCAGAAGGCGATGTTTAGCACTTCTTGTCTCACAAAAGGTGAGATAAGAAGTGCTAAGATGGAAACACGCCTAAATATACGGACAAGAAACCATTCCATCTGGAAGATATAAGATATTCTCCATTTTATGTTCACGGATTTGCTTTGTTGAAATTTTAATTTTAAAATCACAGTGCTGTGCGATATCAATGCCCTCTTGATTCGGAGGAAGTGCTACACCTATTTTTTTGTGGGGAAAGTTTCGCTTCACGGCTTTTACAGCGGGAATCAAGTCACTATCTCCAGAAACAATGATCGCTTTCTCATATGTGTTTATCATTGCGTTTTCTAACAAATAAACAGCAATATTGACATCTGACTCTTTTTCTTCAAATGTCTCAAAATAGCGATCAGCTTTTACACAAAGACAGTTATTGACCCAACACCGAACAGTCTTTTTTTTGAATTTCCCAAGAACTGAAATAGCACCATTACTTTCAATAGCGCGTATGTAAGCACGCAATCGTGCTTTCTTTTCTGGATCATTTTTAAAATAAGCTGTGAAAAAATATATATCACCAAGACTATCGTTAGTTCCCAACAACGATTCACAAAGAGTCTTTAAATGAAGCCATTTATATTGAGGATCGTTCGGAAATGAACGTCGCAATGAATAATAAAGGTTGTAACCATCAATAAAAAAAGAGGTTTTCATAGGGGTACCCCCGACC
>JAGYJO010000276.1 GCA_018402095.1 bacterium | reverse complement strand
GATAGAGCGGATCATCATCGTCATGGAGTGCAGAATAGCGCCAATCACGGCGTCATTCTCGGACATCTCACGATACTTCTTTACGCCTTGGCGACCGCGAAGCTGGCTCAGGAATTCGTCTTGACGAAGCCCCCAAGAGGGGTCGTAGTCAGACGCAACACCAAGTTCTCTGTATCTGGAGGCCATATCAAGTCGTTCCTTGTTGGGTCGGGCATTTACCCAGACAATATAGCAATAAGGGCCTCAAGCCAAGGCAGTTGTCATCTACCGTGGTTCTCGTGGTAGCGATCAATCAGATCGAGCCCCTTAGAAACTGACTTCTTTGCTCTTTTCCTCAGAGCCTTTGTCCAGCGCCTAGAGTTCGAACTCTGCTTGTTCTTTAACCATAATTTCCCAATTCGGTTTTGGCTGCTTTGCATCTATCATCCTCGCCATGTTTTCTGGGCATTTTCCACGCCCCTTATTCTTGAAGTTTCTAGCTACGTTTGTGCTGTCAGCAGAAGCGAAGGGCCATTGCCCCCTTGACGCCGCAGACATCGCCCTCAACATGTGTATCCAATTTCTCATGTTCCTCTTTTGAAGTGCGTTGAACGCAAGATCGATTCTGCGCACCCACTCATCGGTTCCTATCTTCCAAAATTGCCCAGACGACCCAAAACACACTCTTGGATACTCATCACAAAGTTCTAGCAACCAGTCCACGGGCAAATGAATGTGCCAGACAGGGGCCGACAACTCTTTTTCGTAACTCCATCTTTTCAACAAGTCCCTTTGGTCATCAACGCAACCATCTATCACATCGGGGATTATTGCCCAATTTGGATGGAACAATTTATCCTCAACCCATCGCGCATATCCTATTTCGTTAAACGCTTTGCCCTTTGTGAAAGCAGAAAAAGCCCCGTTATCCCACATTACAGATTGCCCATTTTCCAAGCACCAATCAGCGTCCTGCGGGTGTGCGAAGGAGACACAAAAGTGTCTCCCCGCCATCTTTATTAACTCTGATCTCGGAGTTATTGGGGTGCCGTGGTAGTGGATCACGCAGTCACCTCGGTTTTTACGCCTGAGTGCCATCCGACCGTGTGGACCTTGCAGGACAGAGTTCTTGCTAACTCTTCTGTAAGCTGCTCTTGAAATATCTTTCGACTCTCAAACGACTTTGCACATTCCAATATCTCCTCAACAGGCACGGCACGGTCAGAGAATACTTTTGCGGTATAAACATCCGACAAGTCGTCAATCGGACAAGCACACCTAACCCTCAAGGTGTATATTACAATCATGCCTTGATCCTCCGCTGTCGCGCCCACAAGATTAGCGCCACCGCAGCGCCAGCATATATTTTCGCCATTGTAGTCCCAGCAGAAAACTCCATTGACCCGAACGCTATCCAAACGAACAACGCACTATCAAGCGCCGCTCCTACAATCTGAGACGCCATCACTGCAACAGGCTTGGACCGTTCTCGCAGTTTAGCATAGACTGCAAGATCAGCCATTTCCGCAAAAAGAAAAGCCACTGCGGACGCGATTGCAATAGAAGGGGGAGAAAACAGCAGGGACATGCCTGCCCCCACAAAAACAGCCACAACAGACCACTTCCAACCTGCCAACTCGTGTAGCCAGTCGCGCAAAACCAGCGCCAGCCCTATCATCAGGACTCCACTAGGAGCCATCAGCCCGAACCCTACCGGTATCAGGCACGGTCCATTTGGCACGCAGAATGAACCCACGTTTCCTATAAGCCAGTTTGCCGCTGGTATCGTTGCGGCAAAAAGCAAAAACACTAAAAGTTTTTTCATCGGGGTATCTCCATTTGATTCGCATCACACATTAGCACAGTATCAACGA
>JAGYJO010000275.1 GCA_018402095.1 bacterium | reverse complement strand
ATACACCCAAGTCGGGTGATAGGCCACGATACTTTGGGACTTCAAAGCGGACAAAGATGCGGACCACAACGGCACTTTGCCACGGATTTGTGCGGCAAATCGGGCCACATTGTCTTGAAAAAACGCAGCTTTATCTGGCGCCAATTGGGAGAATCTCTCGGCCAGGGTTTCCGCAATGACAATCCCATTCAGCGGGTCCAACCAATAATGGGGATTTCCATAAAGATGAATATCCCCATGACGCCCATCGATTTTGCCAACAGGCACCTCCAAGGGCGTTATTTTGGCAGAGGCATCGATATATCCCGCAGACCCCATTTGCAACTTCGGATTTTGAGACACCCGAATCAAGCCATCACTCCAACCATCCAGACCCATACCCACGACAACAATCGCATCCGCACGACGCAACCGATGTACCATGGAAGGCCGTGGCTCTACGTGATGAGGATCTGTAGCGCCTGAGCTCAGCGCAATTACGGAAACCGCGTCACCACCCACCCGCCTAGCGATATCCGCCAGATCCGTCGTGGTGGTGACAATTTGGAGTGGCGCGGCCCACAGAATGCCGCCACACAACAGCGTACACACAAAAACCGGGACCCAAAGGGCAAAGCCCTTTGGAATTATTTTTCTTTTCTTGGGGGCTTTCGCCCCCAATCCCCGCTCTATAAGCATGCGATGCGCACTACTGCAAAACATGACTATGTGGACCTACTCCAAACAAAATTTGAGCAAAGAGGCCATGGTCTTCAGCAATGAGGTCCTGTTTGTACTCCAAACGAAATTTCGAGGTTTCGGTCAACTGATACGTCCCAATAAGTGAGGCGGTTTTGTATTCGGTTTTGGTCAATTCAGCAGTAGGACTGTAGTCCCCACGAATCCCGAATTCCCAGCTTTTGTTTGGTTTATAGCCCAGATAACCATACCCACCAACACGGTCAATCACCGCATCTTCGACTTCACGCTTCAATGCAAAAGCCTCACCCTGCATCATCAGTTTGGCGCCGTCTTCTAGCCAATACCGAAGCGTCACATCGGTTCCCCACAATGTCGCCAGATCTCGGTATTCTTGAAATTCAACACCACTACCGGCGAGAAAAGAGACTCCCCATTCCACTTCCATATCTTTCATCGGCGCGACACTGGACCAGAGTCTGGCATTGGTTAGCCAACTGGACCATGCAAAGGCGGATTCTTCCTCCTCCTCTTCATGCTCATGTGCAGCGCCCTTCTTTTGCCACACGCCCAATTCTGCCTGGAGAAAGAAAGGCAGTGGCAGGACATATTCCACAGAAACACCTTCAGCAGAAACACCTTCAGACCCCAAAAAGTCCGTCACAACCTGCGGTTGATTCACCCACAGCCATTGCTCAGGATGCAGGCTATTTTGCTTACCGATAGAGAGTTTCTTTTTACCAACTTTGAATCCAAGGCCCTCAGAAACACCAGAGAAGGTCAGAAACGCTTCTTCCACATCCAAATGCGTCTCTCCGTCCTCTTGGTGAAGCCCCAAAAAAATATCAGAACGGACCGTCGGGTAGAGATAGCCTTGTATGGCCAATTCGATTTCTTTCATCGCAAAGCCGGTGTTCTCAGCATCACCGTGAACGGTACTGGCCTGAAAATTACCCATGACACTGATGTCTGGCAAATTGGTTGCGGTAATAACGGAGCCCTGACGGGTTTGTGCTTCAAGACTGCTGAATAATGATAACGACGCCAATGCCGCTATCCAAAGATAGTGTTTTTTCATAAAAGTTCCTTCGTAGTAGAAAATGTAAATGCGATGGCGCAAGCCATGCGGGGCCCCACCCCTAGCCCCTCCCTGGGGAGGGGAATTATTTTTATTCGAGGATT
>JAGYJO010000274.1 GCA_018402095.1 bacterium | reverse complement strand
TTCATCACCCACGAGACATCGCCAAGCTCTTCAGAAACAGCACACGGGGAAACACCATGGCCAAAGCCGCCTTGGAAATGGCCAGCTGGGCGCTCCTCGCACAAAAACAAAACATGTCACTTGCAACACTATTAGGCGGCACCCAAACGCGCTTGGCCAGTGGTATCTCGATTGGCATCCAAGACAGCCCCGAAATTCTCGTCAAAAAGGCAGAAGACGCGCTCACTGTTGGCTATCACAAGATCAAGGTCAAAATCAAACCAGGCTATGACATCACCTATCTTGATGCGTTGAAACATGGATTTGGGGATCTCTCCAAATTTATGGTGGATGCCAACAATGCCTACACGCTATTGGATTTAGAAACATTGCGTAAGATTGATCACTACGGACTCATGATGATCGAGCAACCTTTGGCATGGGACGATGTCTTTTTCCACGGGCAGCTTCAACCCCACATCAAAACACCGGTTTGTCTCGACGAATCTATTGTCACCACCGCCCGTGCGGAAGAAATGATCGCCCTCAAAGCCGGCAAAATCGTCAACATCAAGCCAGGTCGTATGGCTGGTTTTTCAGAGTCTTGTGACACGCATGATGTTTGTAAGGCCGCAGGTATTCCTGTCTGGTGTGGGGGCATGCTCGAGACAGGGATTGGCCGTGCCTACAATGTCGCGCTGGGATCGCTTCCCAATTTTGTGTTGCCTGGCGACCTCTCAGAAACACGCCGCTATTGGGCGCACGACGTGATCAAACACACCTGGGAAATGGATTCAGACGGGATGTTTGCGGTACCCACAGGTCCTGGGTTGGGCGTAGAAATCGATGAGGCACGCATTCGTGAACTCACCGTACGTGAGGAAACCATTCGATGCGCCTGATCTCGGACGCGCTCTTTGAAAATTTGGTCCGTGTACGACGACATATTCATGCCCATCCAGAACTCGCTTGGCAAGAACATGAAACACAGGCCTTCTTATTGGAAGAAATCAAAAAATTAGCCCCCCTTGAAATTCATCAAGTCAAAACAGGTCTCGTGGTGCGTATCAAAGGCAAAAACAGCGAAGCACCATTGGTTGCTATTCGTGGCGATATCGACGCACTGCCCATCCAAGAGGCAACAGGACTAGCCTATGCATCGGTAAACAATGGATGCATGCATGCGTGTGGCCATGACATGCATGCAACATGGGCCTTGGGCGCCGCCCACTTACTGACCGAAAACCCGGCGGAAGGGGATGTTCTTGTCATTTTTCAGCCCGCCGAAGAAATCGTACAAGGCGCCAAGGCTATTCTCGACTCAGGCCTCTTATCCGAAGTCAAGTTCATCGTTGGTGGACATGTCGACAGACAATTCGCCGTCGGCGAGGTCTTGGTGCACGATGGTGCCATTTCCGCAGCATCGGACAAATTCGACATGACCGTCACTGGGGCCAGTGCACATGGGGCCAGACCCCATGAAGGTGCGGACCCTGTTGTTGCCGCCGCCGCATGGATACAGGCCATCCAAACAATTGTATCTCGCCAATTACCGCCCGACACCGTCGCGGTCATCAGCATTGGAAAGCTCTCTGCGGGGATAGCGCACAATATTATTCCTGAATCCGTTGATGTCGCCGGAACAATTCGGTCACAAACCCCAGAAGTTCGGCAAAAAATACATCAGAAGCTCCAACACTTTGCCGAACAAATCGCGGAGGCTTACGGTGTTTCGGCCAAAATAACAATCACCCTCGGGGCCCCACCCATGGTCAATAAAGCACCACAAACAACATGGGCAAGAGACGCCGTTCAGACGCTTTTAGGTAAAACAGCATTGGTCACGTTGCCACGACCCAACATGGGAGCAGAAGACTTCGCTTTCTATATGGAAAAAATCCCGGGATGC
>JAGYJO010000273.1 GCA_018402095.1 bacterium | reverse complement strand
TGATGGCCAGGCGACTTGTTTGGTCCAATCTCGAACCCTTGTCATGGCAGACGTTTGCGCATGGGGTATCCCATAGGCGATGGCTTCCTTTTCAGCGTCACCGGATAATTCGGAAAATAAATGCGCCATTTCATCGACGCCAAGCCCATTTTTGAGGTGGTCAATATAGGTCAAAATGGCGGTTAATTCAGGATCGTCGAAAAAAGTACTGTTGCCAATAGGTCGTGTATCCCGTCTGGGCGTGGAGACCACATGCGTGATGTAAAAGTGTGTTTTGCCTTTTTCGTCCCGATCATAGAATCTCCTGTGAGATTTTCCCAAGGGAATCAATTCAGCTTCAGCCAGTTTTTTGATCAGGTGCTTTGGGGGTTCGGGTGTGTCATGTTGCTTGTTTTTCGTTGTTTTGGCACGCATCAAGTCACTGACGGATTGCCACATGCTGTTGAGACTGTTGCTGTCTTGATGTGGGGATGCCAGTTTGAACCGGCTGTCGGCACTCAGTGATTTGTCACATTCGTCTAATAAAAAATGTGCAGAATCCAGTAAGTGAATCAGTTTGGATACGAGGTGGGCTTTATGATGATGGCCGATGGAGACATAGTAGGGTAAGAGGGTGTTTATGAGATGTAATGTGTCCGGGGTCATGACTAAGGGGAACCCCGTGGCAATGCTGGTGCTGACCTTGGCCAATATGGGTTCTATGTCGTCGTTGGGGTTTAGATTTAATAGAATGGGGTCTTTCCCGTAAGGCGCTAACCCTTTGCTGAGTAATCGCGACATACTATGGATGAGCTCAGTGGTCGCAACCACCACGACGGGTTGGTTTTCCATATCAAACAAATGGGTGAGAAGTGGCATAACCGTTGATTTTCCAATGCCGGTGAAATGCTGAATGATATGGTTTTGAGTGCCTGGCCCAATCTGATCAATCAATTCGATTTGCGCGGGTCTGAGTAGGATTTTGTTTTGTGTTTCAAAAATAAGGCAGTCCAATGCGTACCGGTGGTTTAAGTCGTAGGCCCGGTTTTGTGCAATTAAGGTAGCCGCCTCGTGGTTGTTTTTGGAGTGAATCAATTGGATGACCGATTGAATCAGCGTGTATTGTGTGTGATAGATACAATATAGGGCTATTTCTGAGATGAGTTTCTCGATGTCGCTATCGTTGAGGGTAGGATTCATGCGTCTAAATTCAGAATGCTGACGCTGCCCTGCAAGTTTCAAGGCGTCTTGAATGGTCAATCGGGGGCGTGTCGTGAATGCGATTTCTTTGGCATACAAGTCACTTTTGGGTCCGGGATGAATCTGGTTGAGTTGCGCCTCGATGCGGGATCTGTGACGACTGATGTCCGTTTTGGTTGTGATTTCTAGTCCCATTGCATGGGTCAAAATGGCGTTGGGGTTTGTCATCTGAATGCTGGTTTGAGACTGAATAAACTGGTTGAAAGAGGCCTGGGCTTCGGCCATTAAAGGTACTTGTGCTAATGGGAATTTCCGGCTTCTTGTGACCGCAACGTGGGTCACTTTGACCCACTCAGAGACCCTTCCTAGTGGGGAGGTGAAATCCATACGCTGGTTTTCTGTTAAGTCGGCGTTGGTCCACGTGATATCTGCTTTTAATCTGTTTGGGAATGCTGCCATTCTGAGATCCAATATGTCGCGCTTGGATGTTTTGAGGGTGGGTGCCAAATCACCTGTTGCGACGCGCAGTTGGGCTGGTGGGGTGGCCAATAATGGCGGCATGGCCGACTCAAATTGCGCGTATCGTATGAGGTCGGTGTGTTGGTGGGCCGTTGCAAATAGGGTGCTGCGAAGGGCTACAGCATCGGGATGATCAATGACTGGGAAATACTGGGTCAATAAATCGCTGTGGTCTTCCTCTGTGTACGTG
>JAGYJO010000272.1 GCA_018402095.1 bacterium | reverse complement strand
AACTATTAGAAAAGAAACAATGCCATTTCCTTTTTCTGACGCAGGGTTTCTCTATGGCTACGGCTGTTTTGAAACAATTCGTATCCAAAATGGAACGGCACCTCTATTGCAAGAACACATTCGAAGACTACGCATTAGCTCGCTCATTCTAGACCTTCCCTTCCGCTGGCAGAGCAAAGGCATACAAGAAGCAGTAGCAGACCTCATTCAACACAACAATGCAGCCAATGCTATTTTGAATATCTACCTCACCGGTGGTGAGCGCGACATGCTCACAAAAGGAGAGCCTGAACCTCAACTACTCATGGTTCTCAGACATACGACAAACACCCCCACGCAAGGGTATCGCCTCACAACAAGAGAAGTTTCTTTCCAACGCATCAAGGCCGATCAATTCAAACTTATGGCCTACGCAAAAAACATCTGGGAAAGAAGATTGGCACACCCCTTTGACGATGTTCTTCTCTACGACCACAAACAAATATTATTGGAGACAACCAGTGCCAACTTCTTCCTACTCGAAGGAGATACACTGATTACACCCAAAGCCGAATCCATCGTGAATGGCGTTATGCGTCAATTCGTCATCTCACATGCACCGTCATTAGGGCTAAAAGTACGTCAAGAAATGGTCCCAATGGAAAGATTGGGTGATGCCGACGAAATCTTTTTGACCAATGCCGTTCATGGCATCATACCCATTTTGGAATTGGAAAAATTCCAAGATCTCAAATCCGGCACAATGACCCAGAAAATAAAACAACAGATCGAACAACGTATCGGTCTTCAAAGCGCCTAGACTCGGTATGATTACCATCCAAAAAGAGGCTTCTCGGAAAGATACACTTCGTGTCCAAATGGCGCACACCATTTGGAACGAAAGTGGCTCTGCTTTTTTCGAAGAAGACATCCCATTTTCAGCACGTAACAATCAAAAATTTGCACGCAAATTGGTCACTCTCTACCAAAAACTCACAGCCGGATTATCGGACCCCGAATTTCTGGTGGTGGACTTGGGGGCAGGGTTGGGCTTATTGGGTTATTTCTTCCTCACTGTTTTGCTAGAGACAGACCCCGTTTTGTATGCAAAAACCAAGTTTTGGAGCACAGATGTAGACCATCTACCCACGTTCAAAACACTGGATTCTCACAAAATTTGTACAAAGAAAAAACTAGATATTCTCGCCCCTGACTTCGAAGGAAAAAAACCACTCCTCTGCTTTGGCAGCTATGTACTAGATGCCATCCCATCCATCTGTCTCAAACTAACAAAAAAAACACTTCAAGAAGTGCGTTTCAATACAACGATTGCCGACAATGCGCACATTTTGGAAACATCAAGCATGCCACCGAAGTCACTCTCTTTGGAAAAAATAGTCACAACCGATCCGAAAAAATGGCCGGCACACTGGTTGCCACAAATAGCAGATGCATTGGAAGAAGAGTCGTCTTTGCATCCGTGGAACCCAGAAGTCTTATCTCTGGAAGATCAAAAACACATCCAGACCTTCATCAATACACAAACCAAAGATGGCTACTTCAATGCCATTCCCGGACTCACACAACACCTAAAAAGTATTCTAGACCAAATGCACCCTCAAGGGAGTTATCTGATCTCAGACTTTGGATTCAGCAATGACCTCACGACAGAGCAAGGCTCTCTCGCCAGTCGTTACCAGCTGGCTCTTTTTCATGCCGTCTGCTTTCCGCTGGTACGCCATACGGTATCCCAATTGGGGGGGCAAAGCAGCATCACACATCGTTCGCTCGACCAAACGCAAGAATGTCTCATTTCTCACAACCCTCTTGCGGATAGCTTCTCACTATTCGATACAGAAACACCTGATGATGGACTGTCTCAGCGACTGGATGCCCTTCTCGGATTGGATGAT
>JAGYJO010000271.1 GCA_018402095.1 bacterium | reverse complement strand
AATATCTTGACTATCCAAAGGTAAATCCATTGACTTTGTTTCTGTTTTTTCTGTTGCCATCGGCTCTGTCACCTTGGATTTAGTCTCTGTCTGAACAGATAGCTGCGGTGTGGATTTTCCAGTTTTATCCAAGGTCGTCATCGGCGGACGATTGTCTGTGGTACCGACTTTTTCTGATGACTGAGATTTATCAGCACCCTCAGTTGAAAGAAACCGACTAGGACGCGACGGCATTTCCCCTTTTAGGAGACCCGTCATACGCTTCGCTAAAAAGTTCCCCACCGATTCTGGCGTAATCTTCTTTTTTGTCTGAGTAGACTGTGTATCTGCAGAGTCTGATTTGTTTTCTGTAACCACCTGATTCGGACTGTTTTGTACACCTTTGGTATCCGCAGAAACCGTTGTTTGCGGCTTGTTTTCTGTTGCACCTAGTGTTTGTGAGGGCTGTTTTGGTGTCGCTGTTTCTTGAAGTTTTTTAGATACCAGATCAATACCAGTCCAAAGTTTAGACTGGACCAGGCTGACGCTCTTGCCTTCAGACAGTTGAAATCCTTTGGGTAAATTGGCCATCTGCGGTAACGAATGAGAGTCCTTCGTCAGTGCTGGATTTTCAACCGACTTACTCTGAACCTGCGTAAATTTTGCAGCAATATTAATTGTCATCAAATTTTCTTTCGTACAGAGTGGCCCGTTGTTTGGAAAAATCGTTATAAAGGCTCTCTAAATACGAGAACAGGCTCTCCAAGGCATCCACATTAGAGAGAACCGCCGCATTTGACTTCAATGTCCCTGTTCTAAAATCGAGCACCAGATTTTTGAAAGATCCATCGGAGTTTTTTTTATCAAAACACACTTTGTCGTGATAAATACTCACTTCTATAGTGGGATCTGCATTTGGAATGAGTTTAAAAGATTCGATATCTGGTTCTTCTTTGAAAAGAGACACTATAGATCCCTTAAATTCGGAGATACAGACTTTGATGCGCTCTCTATCGGCTGACAAATCATCTGTTTTCGGCAACATATGACCACGTGATTTTTTTTCGTTTTTGATGATATCTGAGATATCAAATGAAAGGGGTTCTGTGGCCATGATGACGCTCCATTGTGTAGTAGATGAAACAGTCATTCCCCTTTCAAAAATGAACTAAACAACAGAAGTTCTGTTGAAGACGAGTTCAAATCGATTCTTTTTTGACCTGTCTAGACGAAAACCACACCGTCGACGATGCTCAGGGACCGGCGAAGCCCTTTGGGCTAACGACCTACGAACAGATCCTGCACAATCGCAAACACCCCATTGGGGTCCTGCACCTGCACCCAGTGCCCCGTCGGCACCCAGTGAACAACAGACTGCGTAAACATCGTCTGAAATGCCGCAACAGAGGCCATGGTCATGTATTCAGACTGCTCCCCGGCGATCAAGGTCGCTGGCAAATCGGTAGGTGCCACATCTGGAGCATCCAATAGCGCTGTATAGTGACCATACAAAGCCTCCACATCAAAAGCCCAAGCAAAGCCACCGCCAGGTTGAGGAATCGCTTGTTTGAGAAAAAAACCACGCTGCATAGGGTCTGAAATATATCCCTGTAAGTGCGTATCCAACACCGTGCGTGTTTCGCACGACAAATCGGCACTACGTAAGCCTTCAAAAACCCGAAGGTGCGACGGCGCATACCGAACAGGCGCTATGTCTATCACCACAAGATGGTGCACCAACTCTGGATACATTTGTGCACATTGCATCGCGACTTTGCCACCCATCGAATGACCTACGAGAACCACATCCAAAAGGTTATTTGACTGTAACCAGGCCGCAACCGCCGTCGACATCCCGCTATAAAAAATATTTTTTATTGGACGGGATAGATCTTTGGGCGCATCGTCTATGGAAACCG
>JAGYJO010000270.1 GCA_018402095.1 bacterium | reverse complement strand
ATCGCAAATTGGACATTGGAGCCACCCGTTTCAACGCCGATTTCTCGTAACACCGCAATAGAGGCATCTCTCAGATTTTGGTATTCCACATCAGAAAGTGTTTGTGCCGGAGCTACGGTAATGGAGTCGCCTGTATGCACGCCCATAGGGTCTAGGTTTTCGATGGAACAGATGATGACGACATTGTCTTTTTTGTCGCGCATGACTTCCATCTCATATTCTTTCCAGCCCAGAAGTGATTCTTCTATGAGGACTTCAGAAATAATAGAGCTACGCAAACCAGAACCGACAATGCCTTCCAGTTCTTCCATATTGAAGGCAATCCCGCCCCCGGTGCCGCCCAAAGTAAAAGAGGGTCGTACCACACATGGAAAGCCCAGTTCCGACGCTTGCTTTTTTGCTTCTTCCAATGAAAAGGCCACTGCAGAACGGGCTGATTCTAGTCCAATTTTGTCCATAGCCACTTTGAAAGCGCGACGGTCTTCAGCTTTTTCGATGGCCTCTGGACTGGCGCCGATCATCTCTACGCCATACTGGGCCAAAATACCTTTTTTGTGTAAATCCAAAGCCAAGTTCAATGCGGTTTGTCCGCCTAGTGTTGGCAACACCGCATCTGGCTTCTCTTTTTCAATAATACGGGTGAGTACTTCGACTGTTAGGGGTTCGATGTAAGTCACATCTGCGAGTGTAGGGTCTGTCATGATAGTAGCTGGGTTACTATTGACCAAAATGACGGTGTAGCCTTCTTCTTTAAGGGCTTTGCACGCTTGTGTGCCTGAGTAATCAAATTCGCAGGCCTGACCAATCACAATCGGACCCGAACCTATAAGAAGAATACGTTGGATATCATTTCGTTTCGGCATATAGTTTTATCTTTCTTTCCATAGCAAATTTCCCTTTGTTTCTGACTTTCACAGGATAATTTCCTGTGAAGCAACCGGTGCAAAAATCTTTGGGTGCGTGATGCTGCATACAACTCAACATGGCCTCAAGGCTAAGGTAACCCAAGGTGTCTGCATCAACGTAACGGCGAATATCTTCTAGACTTTTTTGTGCCGCAATGAGTTTGTCTTGTTTGGGCGTATCAATACCAAAATGACACGGATGTGTGATCGGTGGGGAAGAGATACGTAAATGAACTTCTTTTGCCCCAGCTTGGCGAATAGCGGATACCCGTTGGCGAGAGGTGGTCCCACGAACAAGTGAGTCATCAATAACCACCACCCGTTTGCCTTTGAGGACTTCACGAATAGGGTTGAGTTTTACTTTGACACTGAAGTCACGAATTTTTTGAGAGGGTTGGATAAAGGTACGTCCCACATAATGATTTCGGGTCATCCCAAACTCGAAAGGGATGCCAGACTCTTCCGCATACCCCAAGGCGGCGCTGTTGCCAGAATCAGGAATCGCCATGACCAAATCTGCATCGATTGGAAATTCTCTGGCAAGTGCACGTCCATAGTCTTTGCGAATTTTGTGGACCAAATCACCGAAAACAACGCTGTCGGGTCTTGCAAAATACACATGCTCAAAAATACAAAAAGAGGGCTTGGCTTTCTTGGACATTTTTTCGGAACGGATACCGGACTTATCAATCAAAATACATTCGCCAGGCTCGATTTCACGAATAAGGGTGGCACCCATGAGATCAAAGGCACAACTTTCAGAAGCAACGACATACCCATCTCCCAGTTTCCCCAAAACCAAAGGTCTAAAGCCATTGGGATCCCGTGCGGCAACCAGGCCTTTTTCACCCAAGACAACCAGGGAGTAGGCGCCTTCTATTTTGGGTAAAACGTCCAAACAAACGTCTAGGAGTGCTGTTTTTTTGGATTGCGCAATGAGGTGCAGGATGACCTCTGTATCTACGGTGGATTGAAACAAGGCACCTTGGCTTTT
>JAGYJO010000027.1 GCA_018402095.1 bacterium | reverse complement strand
GCATTTTGGGATGGGTATTTCTCCAAAATAGTACCACAAAATTAAGACAAAGAACGCCCTTGGAGAAAGAGGGCCCCTTTACTCACGCAATAAAATCCACGCATTATGCCGCCAGTACGAATAGGTCTCATGCGCCAGATCTACATCAGGCGAAATCAAAGGCTGCGTCGTAAAAGAATGCAAGGAGACACCAGACTCGGTCACATAGACCTGCGGATCAGGCAATCCTGTCTGACGTCGCAATTTCCAAGCATATTGCAGGTCTTTGTTTTGCGCATAAAGGTCAGACAAATAGCCGGCATAAAGCCATGCCATATACGGCGTATGACAGATTTTTTGATACTGCAAATACGTCAAATGCTCTCGTACATCCACCTGCCACGAAAAACCAGACAGTTCATCTTTGACCGTGAATTGAATAAAGTTTCGCTTGCTGTAGGTACTCATTTTCATCGTCCACGCAAACAAAAAGCCCTCGCGTGTCCACAAATGATCGGGAAACATGTATTTCCGCAAAGGCAACCCAACTTGAATGACCATATACACGCCCACAAAAGCCAAAATCCACGGGCGCCATCTCCCCTCAGAGTTGTTAGGCAGCAGGAGTGGCTTCATCTCAGAGCGATCATATACCGGAATCAGAACGCCCATTTGACGCAAAACGTTATCCAACCCTCGTTTCAACCGAAGAAAAAAAGATAGCAACGCATGCCTATCCAAAAAAACAAAACATAACGCCACACCCATCATCGGAAAAATACCGATAGGGGCACGCGTCGCATGTGGGGCAAACAATATCCACTCATTAAACAAATGAAAGCCAACACAGCTCCAAAGCGCCCATTTCCGAGTGGGTTTCCAAAACAAGAAAAACCCCACCAACAGATCAAACAAAAGACCACAATACGTCCACAACATGACAACCGAAGGAAGCGCTAAAAAACCCAGCACTCGATGTTCCACAAAAGCAGACACCAAGGATGTCATAATCGTGCCGTCTAGCCACTTCACATGAAGCTTGGAGAGTCCTCCGTAGAAATACAAAACAAACACCTGAAACTGAAAGAGAAACAACTGCCAATACGGCACCGTCTCTGACCGCAAAGTAGGGTTACGACGTGCATCCAAAGATAAAAACCGGTGAGACTCCGTCACCCCTAATAAAATAGCAAGCAATAAAATCAGATAATAATGATTGTTATACACCGACACATCGATGACAAAGATATAAAACCACGACACACAAAACAGCCATACATTGACGCGAAAACGCCACCCCAAAAAGATACCCACAGCCCCCAACAAAAGACCGACAAAAGGCAAATACATCCAATCTCCCGGCAAGCGCGGCAACCACGACACCATTGGGAAGAGCAATTTTGGCGCAATATAATTCCGAAAAATGCGGTCATAATAAAAATACCGCAACGCAAAAAGAACCAAGACACCACCATAAACCAGTCGAAACAACGCCAACGGCATAATGGAGACAGGTTCAAATAATTTCCGAGATAGTCGCTCAGGCATAGAGGCCAAGCGCTGTTTCGAAAAGTGCTGTAAAAAGGTGGTCAAAAGTTGCATGCAGTCAACATATCACAGGCGTTATGGATAAGCAGCCTCAAAACAGGGAATCCCATCAGACTTAGTGATGCCGTAACGACTGCAACTGTTCATTCGACAATCGATTGTCACGCATCGCACGAAAAACAAAAGACCAAAAAACAGGATGCTTCACGTACGGATAGAACCCACGAAACCGCACTTTATAGCCACATCCAGAGTGAATATACCCCACCTTGATAAACATACTCATCGGATACTGATGACAGAGTTTGGGTCGATTCGCATAGTCACTACACAGATTATCTGCGGTCAGACATGTGCATCGAAAACGATGTATTTGCTGTTCCGGCTTATCTCCAGGCTTGAAAATGGGGACAAAGCGACGGTGTTCGGGCGTTTTCTTCAGCATCGCATCATAGGCCGCCATCGTGTCTATAGAGACGCCATCTCTGACCAACATCAATGATCGGCAACAATTCCCAGAGTGCTGGCAAGCCCCGTCGATCACAAACAGAAAAAAACGCATATGACCCCACAGATGCTCCCGCCAAGTACGCTTGCGAAAAAACATCTCATTGAGCCAAAACCCCAAATAAAACACATAGAAAAAAAGGACAGCTCGCAACATGGCTATACCTCAAGATAGACAGAAAGCGTGATATATTACGCCTACAGACTGACCCATACGGGATTGAAAGGGTGGTGGCCCTTTCAATCTCCACCCATTGCTCGCCTTTGGAGAGCAATGGGTGGTCATCAAAGGGCTTCGCCCTTTGGATCCCGTAGGCGAGCGCTATCAAGCAACTTGCTGAGTTCTTTGTCTTGGGCCGCAAACCTTGCCTCATAGTCTTGAATCAGACTAGCTTGTGACTGCTTCAAATCTGCGACATCCTTTTTGAGCACAGACAACAATGCCAACTCATGGTCGTAGGATGGACTATCAAACGCAAAGCCCACAGCCGCTTTGACCACATGACGCCCTGGACCTTCAACCGAAGACCAGGCCGTAGCAAAAATCTGCCGTCTCTGGGCTGGCGTCACGCTGTCAGGCGCCACAGCCACCGCTGTACCATCCGCTTTGCCAGATGGGATCAAGTAATCCCCCGTACGAACTTCCCCAATAACATTCACAGGCACCTGCCCAAGGAAAGCCATCAATTCAAATTTATGCTTGTCTTTTTCCGCTGGCTTGTTACCCGCAATACTTGGCGATGTGCTACGCACCATGATGAGTTGAGCCCCCGCTGTTTGTTTGGAAATTTTGCCATTAATCACACCCACAATGTCACCCGGCTGAATAGATTCTGCAGGGTTTTCTTTTTCAAGATACTCAGCATAATCCGCACCACCCGTCACAAATTGAACACCCGTTCCACCGGAATTGGGCTTGATACCGCCAATCCAAGTATTCGATGCATTAAAAAAGGAGACGAAGTTATAGGATTCAGTCAATGCATTGGCTGTGGTGAATTGCAACGCCAGGATATCGCCACCACTCCCAGCTCTATTCTCGAAAGCAGCCACATGGTTTTCCATATATTCAGATGTAGCTGTCGTACCACCCACAACATGTAAAACAGTTTGTGGCGTAAACGCTTCCGCCTGAGAAAGATCCGAAATCCCAACCTTGCCATCCATCTGTACCGTCAAGATTCTCTTAAATGCCGTCGTGCCGCTGGTTCCCACCACAAATCGATTGAGCTGGGAATTGTCCTGTGTACCCACATTGATCCGCAAATCTGAGCTTGTGCTAGATGCATTGTAACGGGATATCCACATAGGAGAGCCATTTTCACTATCATAGGTACTGGAAAGATCCGGACCCCCATTGAAATAGAGTTTGGATCCATATTTGGATTCTGTCTCAGGATAATAAGGATCATTTGAATCAGACGAATTTTGAGATTCAAGCCATCTCCCCACCCGCATGTCGCCATTGATTACCAATGTTTTATCAGGATTGCTCACCCCGATGCCCACACGGCCAGGCGTACCAGAAACACCGGTTCCCGCAGCCAAAACCAAAGACAGATAAGAAACGTTTGTCGCCGCATTTCGCACAACAAAGCCCACACGCCCCGTGTCATAGTCACGAATCGTCAGATCGCCATTGGTGGAACCAAAACGAGCAAGATCTCCTTCAAAGGTGCCATCACCGGTATCCGTCAGCGTCGTTTTGACATGCAAAGCCGATTCAGGCGATGTTGTCCCAATACCGACACTACCACCCAAGAACAAGCCTGAATATTTGTATCCCACATTACTCGAATTCCCTGCATTCAAAACACTCAGCGAAGACACATCGACCAAGAGACCTGTCGCACGACCAGAGCCAAAGACCGAGTAAGGTGTCAACAAACTAGGATTCGTTGCCGAACTTAAATTAATATTCAAACCGATCAAGCTAGACTGTGAATAATTGTTCAAGGTCACACGCATCGCTTGTGCATTCACAGTGGTAACAGGCTGGGTACTGATCTCTTTGGAAACTGCCAAATAACCGGTCACATTCAGCGTCGACATATTGGCCGTTGGCACAGTCAAGGTGCCGCTAACTTGCGCATCACCTTGAATATCCAAGGCATAGGAGGCTGACGGCGTGAGGGTATTAATACCCACGGAGCCATTTCCAGAGACAATCAGAGAGGCCGTTTGCCCAAAGGCATCCACACGAAATACCGGTTCCGATGTCAGATTAGACTCGACATGGAGGTTCGCACTCGGCAATGTCGTTCCGATACCCATTTTTGGACCTACCCCAGAAGCACCCACAAGCGTAGCAACGTTGATCGTCGTCGTACCATCCTCTGAAAACTGAAAGTTAAAGCGTGGGGTATCCCAATACAAAACAGAATCATAGGCGGTACCATTGGGAACCATCCCAAAGAAAACAGATTTGGTATCGCCTGCCAAATAGCCCTTGATCGTTGTACTGCCACTTTGAATCCACGACGGAACAACTGCATTTTCGACACCAGACTGCACAATACCATCCACATGCAACCGGTTTTGAGGACTAGACACCCCCACACCGACAAATCCTGTAGAAGCCACCAAAAGAGCATTTTCTTCCCCACTCTGGATACCAACACGGAAAGGCGCAACCGTAGAGGTCCCTAAAATATCCAAAACCGATTGTGGGGAACTTTGATTCAAGCCCATTAATCCAGAGGTGTTCATATATAAAGCATTCGTATTTGAAGGCACGGAGACAGCAAAGGGAATATTTCCAGATACGGTTAGAGTGGCACTTGGAACCGTTGTTCCAATACCGACACGGACATCATTTCTCGCAGCCAAAATAGGTGCCCCATCACTGTTTCGCAACAAAAAGGCCATCGCCGTGTCATCCGATGTCTGACCGACAACATCCAACCGTGCACCAGGAACAGACGTCCCTATACCAACATCTCCAGCACCAGAGACAAACATCGCATAGTCGCCAGCAACCGTATCTACCCTGAATGGATGAACCGTACTCACTGTGCTCGCCACATGTACCGACGCACGTGGCGCAGACGTCCCAACCCCAACGTTACCACCCAAAAATAACCCGGCGTATTTAAACCCATTCAGATTCGTATCACTATCTATTGGCTCTTCTGTAGATGAGCGACCACGAACACTGCGCAAATCAACCATCAAGCCAATACCTTCTTCATCTTTAGCAAGTCGACCAAAACTGGTGACATCCGTTGGATTTTGTCCAGAAAACAAAATATTCAAACCTACCATTTTAGTCGTCGACGACGCATTAGAAACACGACTGCCAAAGCTCATCAGAATAGACTCTCCAGTATAGGACTCCGCTAAATCGTTTGGAATTGTTGAAGACACCGCAAAAGAGGTCATTTTATTTGCGGTTCCGATCAGCAAGCTGTTTTGATCTGTATCCCAGACCACATTCGCAGATCCTGACAAATTCCCTGAGCCATCATAGAAAGGAATTGCACCAACAGGTCCCACCAAGGAACGTGTGAAGGTAATTGGGTCTGTGGTATCAGGTCTCAAATAACTAAGATACCCTTCAGAGTCCGCATACAACAATCCACGTTCACTATCTGGGGCTGGTGTCGCAGACAATGCATTGAAATACATTCCCCCATTTTGAATCTGCAAATTGCTACTAACATTCATATTGCCAGAAACATACAAAGTCCCAGAAGACCCTATCGTAAGCGCACCAGACTGGCTATTAATCGTTGCCACGGTAAGCGAACCTTGCACAACAACATCACCGGAAACAGCAGTCGTACCAATAACGTCCAAGGCATTAGACGGCAATGCAGAACCAAGTCCAATACCAACGCTGCCAAAATTTCCTGCCGTTGTCGCATTAATCGTACTAAAAGATCCGGTTGCGACCTGCAATGTCCCTGTTAACACAATGTCCTTCGCGGACACCGTATCCGCGACCAAAACATTGGTCGTAATCGGACCTGAGAACACAGCAGAAGTCAAAACATTCAAGGTATTAACCGTGACAGCGTTTGCGACCAAATCTCCCGTCAAAGACAACCCTGCCGCAGTGATATCGCCGCTGACATGCAAAGCAGACATAGGTTCGGTGGTACCAATACCCACATTACCACCCATAAAGATACCTGAATATCGGGTTCCACCTGTACCTGTCACATCTACAAACAGACCCGTCGCTGTGGTCAAGCTACTCGCCATCAACAACCCAGACATATTCACACTCACACCCGTGGCATTAATGGTTGTTGATGTTCCAGACAGTTGACTTTCACCCACAGAACCCAACGCAACTTGCAAACCTGTAATATTTTTACCAAATTTAAAGGTGGTATTTTCTTGCTCCGTCCCTATTTGAAGCTGCATTTTTTCGCCCACATAATCAGCAGCAATAGCACTGTTTAACGTCTTAGCCAGATGCCAGCCCGCCGATGGCATTGACGTACCAATACCCACATTTCCTGTAGCATCCACAACAAATGCGTCACTACCCACGTTCAGGGTCGTGGCCAAAACCGAAGAAAATACCCCTTCATTGGCAGAGACGACGCCCTGCACATCAAATGCCGTTGTTGGTAACGTCGTACCAACACCCACTTTGCCATCGCCCATCACTACCATCAGAGGCGACAAGCTACTATTTTTAATTTCAAATACACGTGATTGTGAAGCAGACGTACCCACAACCGTTAAAGAGGCGGAGGGCAGCGAGGTCCCAATACCCACAAGCCCTGCATTTGTTACAACCATAAGGTTCTCAGTCACTTGAGAATCTACCCGAAATGGCATATTTCCAGCCTCATCCACAATGTGAAGCGCGGCATCCGGTCTCGATGTCCCAATACCCACGTTACCACCCTGAAATATCGCAGCGTACTTATACCCATTCGCCAGAAGCGATTGGGACGCCTTTAGATTACGCACATCGACATCCAAACCAACTGCAATTTCACCAGGTGCCAAACGGCCAAAGTTGACAGAGTCGGAGGGATCTTGCGATTGAAAACGTATATCCAAACCGGTAAAGACAGACGTTTGCGGCTCAAATCCGGATCTATCTACAAAATCCAAAACAATACGCTGACCAGCTACCGCCCCTGTCGTATCCGTATTGATCGTACTCACCACTTCTAACGTACTGACCACGTTTGCCGTTCCAACCCGCAGAGACTGCGCATCCTCATCCCAATTCAAATAGGCGCTGGTCGTCAGGTTATTGTCTGAGCCAAAAAAGGGAATACGCCCTGCATCACCTGAAAAAGCAGTAGAAAGATTCACAGTCGAACCATCAGGATAAACATACCGCAAACTACCATCCGCACTATCCACATACAAAATACCGTGAACAGTGTCATGAGA
Organism: bacterium; assembly: GCA_018402095.1. GTDB lineage: Bacteria > Margulisbacteria > Marinamargulisbacteria > SXXA01 > SXXA01 > M30B43. Next base: position 6,170 of record JAGYJO010000027.1, on the reverse strand, counting down.
GAGCGTGTCTATAGGATCAAAATAAAGGCCACCATTGGACATATACAATTCTGATGAAATATCTACAGAACCTGAAATATTCAAGGTAGATACGGCTATTCCAAGGGTTCCAGATGCACTTTGCAAGCTGGTCGCAGTCAAACTACCCACCGTCACTGCACCAGAAATTTCAGCAGACCCACTGACCTGCAAAGGTAGAGACGGCTGGGCTATCCCCACACCCAATTCACCAAAATAGGCAACGGATGTGGCATTAATCGTCGTAAATGAACCCGTTGCGACAATCAGTTCTTTTTCCAAAACAACCCTATTCGCAGAAATAATATCTGCAATAAGTGTATTCACCGTGACCGTTCCAGAAAACAACGTCAAACCAGGACCATTAACCGTCAAACTATTGACTGTAATACTCTCTGCCGTCACATCCCCAGACAAGAAAGCACTGGTCGCACGAATATCACCACTCACGGCCAAAGCGACCGTCGGATCGGTCACCCCAATACCCACATTTCCCCCTTGGAAAATAGCCGGATACCGCGTGCCGGTCGTACCCGTGACATCCACGGCCAAGCCGATTGCTTTGGCATCAGAAGCCAAAACCAAAGACGCCATATTAATACTCACACCCGTTGCACTCACCGTCGGCGTCAAGGCATTCTCGTCCCCAAAGGTAGCAGACGACGAATTAGAAGCGAGCAACACCTGCAACCCGGTTAAATCCTCTGGATAGGAAAACTGCGTATTGGCCGTCGCTACCGCAAGACTCAAATCAATGACCTGAGAGGTATATCCTGTGTCAGGCACGTTACTAGCGGTAAATGTTTTATGAAACGCGATATTGCCAGCAGGCTGCGTTGTCCCGACACCAATATTACCCACTGCATCCACGACAAAAGCACCATTGCCAATATTCATTGTGGTAGCCGTTAACGATGCAAAGGAACCCGTATTCGCAGACACCAAACCCACAACATCCAATGCCGTTGTCGGTACAGTTGTCCCGATACCCACAGCACCAGCAGAAGACACATACAACGCAGAGCCTCCAGTTGATTTCAGTGCATTTAAAATCGGTAAACTCGCCTGGCCCACAACGGAGAGTTGTGAGGGCAACGATGCATTGCCGGTACCAATACCCACACGCCCCAAAGCATCGACGACAAAGGCTTGCGATATCAAGCTGGTATCCACACGAAAAGGAACCATGCCATCGGTCTCAGCACGAACATGAAGGGCAGCTTCAGGATCAGTCAATCCAACGCCAACACTTCCACCTGTAAACACGGCCGAATATTTGACCCCAGTAAGGGTTGACCCTTCTTGCGATGATTGCTTTGCCTGAAGTTTAGAGACATCCACCAACAAGCCAAAAGCTCTCTCTTGTGGGGCCAAACGGCCAAAGGAAGAGTCCGATTGACCAACAAGACTAATGTCCAAACCTGTGAAATCAGCACCGGCAGAAGCAGCACTCCGATCGGAAAATCCCAAAGAAATGCTTTGCCCAGTAAAACTACCGGCATCGGCATTGTTAAACGTCGCAACCAAAGCCATAGTCGCCAATACGTCGGATGTCCCAACCTGAAGACGGTTAGCGTCCGCATCCCAATACAGAGAGGCTTGGTCGGACAAGTTACCCGAGCTATCGAAGAATGGCACTTTTCCAGGCGTACCTGAATGCGCAACAGAGATATTAAAAGGAGAAGAAGACCCTGGTTTCAAATAATACAAATCCAAAGTCGTGCTATCCACATAAAGCTTACCCAACAAAGCATCTGTGTCCTGAGAAGCAACAGGCAAAAACTGCAACGAATCAGACAACCGAACACCCGCATTGGCAGACACCAAACCACGCATAATCATCGTACCTGAGGGCGCCAAAGTCACATTACCAGAACCTGTAATCGTAGACACCGACAAGGTCCCATTGACCGTTGCATCCCCAGCAACCAGAACCGTACCGGCAACATCTAACAAAGAAGACGGTGTCTGTGTACCAATCCCCACATTACCCGCACCTGTAATACGCATACGTTCGGCAGACACACCCGAATCCGTTTGTCCCGAAACCCCTTGTGGATCTGTAATAAAAACAAGATGAGAGCCAGGATCAGAAGAAGATGCATTGGAGCGAACAGCCAAAATACCAGACCCACTATTTGGAGAAGGAACCGCTTCATCAGGCAAGAATAAAATGCCCGTAGCCGTTCCGGTGTTATAGCTTTTGTTTTGCAGAACAACAGGATTCCAGGTCAAGTAGTTAGCCGGGTCATACTGAGAAGCCCCAAACGATACTGTGTGAATCGCACCCAATGGCGTCGTTGTGCCTACACCGACAAGAGACGAAGAAGACCCCACAAACAAAGCCCCACTATTCACATTCAAGGTGGCCCCAGACAAAGACAGCTCACCACTTACCACTGCACTATTGAGCAACACGCTCCCAGACACAGACAACCCCGAAGACGGCGCAGCCACACCAATACCCACACCTGCGGTAACCGTCAACGAATTGGCACGGAATTGATCCAATACAAAAAGAGAATTGGTCTTAAGCTCAGTATTAACAGAGACGGTTTCAGCCGTAACCCCATTAAAAATGGCATCCGGCGCATTCAATGTAGACAAAAGAACCATCTGATTCGCAGTCAAAGTACCTTCAACAACCAAATTATTAATCGTAACCGTCCCATTGACCGTCACATGACTATTGACGACAAGATTACTAAAGGTCGCAGAGTCAGACTGCAAAACACCTGCCAAAATAAGATTCGTTGCTTTGATATCTCCACTAACATGCAAATCAGCAGATGGCTGACTGGTACCGATACCAACCAATCCACCCTGAAACAATGCGGCATAGCGTGTTCCAGACGTACCTGTCACATTGATATCCATCCCCACTACCTGGGCGCTATTCTCCAAGGCTAATCCGCTGAGATCCACCTTCAACCCAGTTGCACTAGCATCCAATTTATTAGAATCCAAAGTACGTAGGGCAATATTGACACCGGTAATATCTTTATCCAAAGAAAACACAGACCCGGGGCCCGCGCCATCAATGACCACAGACATTTTTTGAGAAATAATTTCTTCCGTTTGTACACCAGAAATTCTGCGATACATTTCAATCTGACCATTGGGAGAAGCGGTTCCTATCCCAATATTTCCAGAAGCATCCACCACAAAACCATTATTCGCCACATTAATAGTTGTCGCGGTCAATCCACCGGACAGAACAACCGAATTAGCAGAGATGACACCATTGACCATCAACTCAGAAGAACCTTCTTCTGGATTCGTAATACCAATCCCTACACGTGGATAATACGTTCCCGAAGACAGTATCGAACGCGCTACAAAAGTATCAGAGAGAGGACTACCCCCCGTTACAACCAAACTCGGAACAGTCAAACTTGCAGATCCAGAAACGGTCAAACCACCTGAAAGATTAAAGAAGTTCGCAGAAACAGTACCCGCGACCTCCAATTCAGTGGTTGGCTCCGTCACCCCAATACCCACGTTCCCGCCTAGAAAAATAGCCGCATATTTTTGACCTAAATTTGCAGCCTCCGTATTGACATTCACCGAACTCACATCGACTTTCAAACCAACAGCATCCGCATGATTCAAGAGCTTCGCATCCGCGGCTGAACGCATCGTAATATCCAAACCTTTGACCACAATAGCCGTACCATTACCCCAGTTACGCGCTACAGAGACATCTATATTTTGTGCAGTGAACCCACGAAGAGGTGAATTCAGTCCCTCATGATTCAAGGTAGCCGTAATTTCAAACGAAGAGGAATCCCCACCAGCAGATACACCTGACAAAACAGAAAATCCCGAATCCGAAAACATCCGAGAAACCTGCAAATTACCAGAAACGGACAACTCGGAGTCATCTCCAGACCATGCAACATCCGTTTGCCCAACAGTCGCATCATCGACAAAATAAGCCAAATTACCATTGACCCCCACGCCTTTTTGAAGAGGCGAGTCCAAGACCTTCGTCAAACCTGAGGTGTTCGTATATTTTAATTCTGAATTCTCAACGAAAATAAATCCATACTCCGAAGGAAAGGCCGTATCTTTCAAATACAAATTATCCACCGTCAAATTCTGCCCAACAGATACCAAATCATTGGACAAAATAAAGTCAGTCGCTCGTATAGAACCAAGCACATCTAATTTATACGCAGGTGAAGAGGTCCCAATCCCGACATTACCAGAGGTAAAATAAATATTAGAATCTTGGGTACGCCAAGGAGACGTAGTCGGCTCAAATCGAATTCCACCGATATACACTTCCTCTGTATTCAATGCTCCACCGACATTCAGGCGATACAGCGAGCTAACATTATCTGTACCAATAGACATGGAGCCCAAAACAACCGCATCACCAGAGACATGCAGTGGAGCAGACGGCTGCGTCAACCCAATACCAATACCAACGGAACTTGTCGCAATAACGATAGACGGTGTCGTCGTCAATCGACCCCCAGGTTGAATAGTAAACAAAAAGGCACTGGCTGCTGTGCTCGGAGTAGAGACACCCATGCTGTACTTATCATCGCCATTGATATCAAAAGTAATAACAGGAACATCTCCAGATGCCGTTCGATTCGAAAGCTCAAGAAGACTATTTGGAGACGGCGTACCAATCCCAATATACCCCTGTGTTCTATACGTATTATTACTATTTACACTCGGATCAGACCACGGCGAACCAGGGTTTGCCTGTAATGTAACTGTTTGGTTTGGATCATTGGGGTCCACCATTTTGAACTCTGTAGCCTTAATGCCCCCCACAACAACCAACTGTTCAGAGACTGCGGAAAAATCAAAATTTTCAGACACCCCGATACCCACCTGACCCGAAGGCGAGATCAACAATGATGCAAAATTAGCAGACGCCGCCTTAAACAGAGCCACATTCATACTGGACGTCGTAGAGGGAAGCACCGTAACCATGGCCTGTGGATTTGTAGTCCCGACACCCAATCGTGCCCCATTCATCAGCGCAATACCCGCAATACCCGGTGTAGATGTTCCAATCCCCACGTTGCCTGACGTTGTCACAACAAACTGACTGGTACCAACACCTTTAGCACGCAACAAATAGTGGCCATCCCGAGCGTTGACCACAGTCAAAGAAGAACCCACAGTATCCGTAGTACCTATACCAACCCCGTTATGGGCACGAATAGCAAATTGATTGGCAACCGAAGAGGAAAACACAGAGGTGTCAGCCGTCGGGGTATAGTCTGTCCACACGAAACTACCCGAGTGCAATGCCTTGGCCGCATGCCCCATAGCAACGCTATAATCTCCGGCGGCTTCATTCGACAGACCCCCAATCGCAGTTGCATACTGGCCCTCTGCCTTATTGCCATACCCACCAACAACTGCGGAGGCGTAGCCAGATGCCAAGGGGTTATAGCCAAGACCAACAGAAAAATCACCGAGATTCTCTTGATCCCATGCCGTAGTCAAAACAAAGCCAACACGAAAAGCCGCTTTATTGGGATACCACAACATCTTCGTTCCACGACCCGACTCGGACAACGCCGTGCCAGAACCATAAACACCAGAAACAATTAAGCCCGAATTACCACTCACATGCAAATTGGCCTTGGGATCAGAAATCCCAACGCCAATATTTTCGCCTTTAAAGGTAAAAACCGGCACCGTTAAGTCGCCACCCTTAGCAATAATAAACGCCTCAGGATTGGAAGAATCAATCCCCATTGTAAACAAGTTTTCACCTGCGATATCAAAAGTCATGGCCGCATTACCCGTAGTACTGGCCAACTCAAGCAAGTTGACAGGCGATGTCGTCCCTACGCCAACACCTCCTTTATCATAAAAAATACGTCCCGAATTCTCCAAAAGCCAATAGGTATCGGAAGACAACGCATACTGAATAGGCTTACCATTAATCTGAAAAGACGCTGCATTCACATTGCCATTAACGTCCAATTTGGCTATAGGCGCCGTCGTACCAATCCCAACGTTCGTACTATTCACGTACAACAGGGGATCTCCATCTGCGTTCTGTATATTCAAAATCGGCTCAAACTGAGACGATCCCCGAACATGCAAACGTGCAGCAGGCTCATCCGTACCAACCCCCAACATGCCAGCACCATTCCAAAAAGCAACATCTGAAC
>JAGYJO010000269.1 GCA_018402095.1 bacterium | reverse complement strand
ACTCGGGTCGTGGATGCCCAAGTTTTTGCGTATGGAAGACAGGACATCCGCGTGGCTAAAGTATTCGCCTTCGATTTCCGATGTTTTCAGGGCTTCTGCCAGCATCATGGTGATAACGCTATTGAGCTTTTCGTCGTTGGGGAGTGACTTCAGAATGCCGGACATGTGACCTGATTTTTTTCCGAAGCCAAAGAGCTTGTCTTCCAGATCTTGGATCCTGTATTCAAAATTGGGCCAGTCGGATTGCTGCCAGTTATAAATCTCCATGAGCCGAATATAGCGCTTATTCGGCTCACTATCAATATATTTATGAGCCGAATACAGCCTTTAATCGGCTCATCGACCAAACTTTTGTACAGGTGCTTTGCTTTGTGCGATGATCTCTCCCCCTATGTGCTATTTTCAAAAAACCGTTGCGACGCCTAAAAAAAAGTCGCTAAAGCCCAAAGCCAGTCCCCTGGAAATCACGTCGGCGAACAAAGACCGTGCGTTGGGGCGTCTTCGGGACCAGACGGACGAGGCGCGGTTGGAACTTTTTACGGAGCTGCTGGACTGTAAATCGGCCACCATCAAGGGCTTTCCTGATAAGGTGCAGCAAAATCTCAGTGCTTTACATGGGTTGCGGTGGATGAATGACGCGTTGTCTGAGACGGAGACGATATTGATTCGCGCGGCTATTGCGTTACAGCTTCGGGGTACGGTTTTGCCTCAGGTGGTTTTGTCGCTGAATAGTTCTGATGACTGGGGTGTCTCGGCCATTCAGGCTCTTTTCGCTGTTTCGCCTATTCCTATGGTGTTGCAGCATACAGAGTCCCCGTATGTTCGTTTTTATTTGCAACGCAGCAAAATTGTCTGGAACCTGCAGCAGTATGACACCGTGCTGTTTGCGGGGACGCGTACCCCGGCTTCATTTATTGCCCAGGCGAAGCATACCCTTGATTTTTCGATATCCGACTTTTTGGTCTTCAAACAAGCCGGAAAACGGACGCCAAGTGAGAAGATTTTGTTCTTTCGAGACAAAGATCAAGGGACGCAACTGTCTTTTTCGCGTGTGCGGCCGGACCGTAATTTTGGCGGGGCGAAAGGGGTTCAAAATCATACACGGCTTTTGGATGTGGATTCGCATGCGATACTCACTGCCCATAGGCCGGATGGGAGTGTTCATGATTATGATATAGAGGCATGGCTTTCGTCTGCGCAAAAGGGATCTCGGTCAGACAAATATACAGATGTGATGAACAGTCTTCGTTCGTTAATCAAAACCAGCCTGATTGCTGCCAATATTATCGACAATGCCTATAAAGTTCAGAACGTGTTTCCCTCGGAAGTTGCGGCCTCTCAATGGCTCAATGGTGTTTTTCAGACAGCGCAACAGACTATTTTGAACACACCGACATCGTTACCCTGTCCTTCTTGGGTGTCGAAATCCGCATTGTGGGGGGCCAAGAAAATCGCGCCGCTTAAGGCCGTTTTGTCGGATTTGGTCACAAAACAGAAGGTCTATCTCGATACGGATGTGGTGGCGCGTTTGATTTATGAGGGTGTGGCTACCCTGCAGACGGCACACATGACATTGAGTGGGACGCATGTCCGTTATGACCATATTCCGCAAGGGGCGGCGGTGGTGGCCAATGAAAAAGTCGTTTGCCAAAATCAGGGCGGACGGTTCACGAAAAAGGACGAAGCGGCTGCGTATAGCGCGGCCATGGCCATCGCCATTCCCAAGTTTTTGGATGACAACAGCGCGGCGGCGGCCCAGCGCGTGGATCATGATCTCTCCCTGCCGGAACAATTGCTGAGAGATGTGCGTCGCGAATGGCAGATGTGGTGCAACCCGGGTGAGCGTCAATCCGAGAAAGACGCATTGGCGATTACGTCGTTAGAGCTCTTGGGTGCGTACCGGTACTTG
>JAGYJO010000268.1 GCA_018402095.1 bacterium | reverse complement strand
TGATTTTTCGCCTGCTTCGCAGACGAAAAATCTTTTTTTTGGTAAAGGGGCTGACGCCCCTTTGACCCCACTGAAAAATAACGAGCCTGACGCACCGACGACACGGCTTCATCATGACACAGGGGCTGACGGCGCTCCTGTATCCCCACTGAAAATCAACGCAAACGAGGCGTTAAACACCCACAGTGCCCGCATGGCATATTTAAAAACGCTGGGATTTCCGGTGCCAGACGACATCCAAACGGCCACAGGAAAAGAAGACACCTGGAACACCATCCTCGACATCTTCGAAAAGAAAAAAGCTTACGATTTTGATACCGACGGTGTGGTCGTCAAGCTCGACAACATCACACTTCAGCAATCCGCAGGGTCGACGAGAAAAGCCCCACGTTGGGCCATCGCCGTAAAGCTCCAAAGCAAACGCGCCCAAACAATTTTAGAAGATATTCAGATACAAGTCGGACGAACCGGTGTTCTCACCCCTGTCGCTATTTTGAAACCTGTCAGCTTGGCGGGTGTCACCGTCCAAAGAGCCACCCTACACAATGCCGAAGACATGGCACGCAAACAGGTCCGTATTGGCGACATCGTCGAAATCGAACGTGCCGGCGACGTCATCCCCGCCATCATCGGCGTGGTCCAAACGTTTTCGCATAGCAAAGATTTTCAGATGCCCACCAGCTGCCCAGTCTGCGCGGCACCCGTCATCCAAAGCGACGACGAAGTGGCCTTACGCTGTCACAACAGGCAATGCCCAGAGCAGCGCAAAGGCCGCCTCAGACACTATGCCTCCCGCGACGCCATGGACATCGAAGGTTTGGGCCAAAAATTGGTCGCCCAACTCGTCGATCAAGGTCATATCCAAGAGTTAAAAGATCTCTATACCCTCCCAGAAAATCTCTTTGCAAGTCTCGATCGCATGGGCGAAAAATCCGGCAAAAACCTCTACGACGCTATCCAAGCAAGTAAGTCTCCCGCCTTGCATCGGTTCATCTTCGCACTCGGTATCCCCAGTATTGGCGAACAAACCGCCAGGGTCTTGGCCAACCATTTCAAAGATATTTCCCTACTGGCCACAGCCTCTCTCGATGAACTGGCCTCACTCCATGATGTAGGCCTCAAAACCGCCGAAACCATTCACCGCTATTTCGATGACGCGAGCACCAGTGCCGAGTACAAAGGCCTCCTCGAAATAGGGATTACACCTACCTTTGACGACAGCAAAGCCGCCGAAAAACCGCTCACCGGACGTCGGTATTTATTCACAGGCACGCTCACCCAATTCAGCCGTCACGAAGCCCAAGCCCGGGTCATTGACCAAGGTGCAAATATCGCCAGCAGTGTCACCGCAAACCTCACACACCTGGTCGTCGGTGGCAGCCCCGGAAGCAAACTCGAGAAAGCCGAAAAGCTAAATGCGTCTGGGAAAGCCGACATTACGATTTTGGATGAAGATAGTTTTTTGAGGGAGATGGATACACTCGCATAGAACCATTGCCCCAGCCCCCATTCTCCAGTAAAGTCAAACGAGCTATGAAATACCTCGCCAAATGTCTCTTCATCTTCCTCCTCATCGCCAGTAGTTATGCCACGGCGCTTTTTTCACCTACCATCGTGAGCGACTGCTACAAAGAACATGCAGGATTGTCCGACGCTATCACCGTCCACAATGGCAGCACCCACCACGATGACACTATTTCAGATCATCACACAGCAAATACGGCTGAACACAAACATTGTCACAAACACCACGTGTGTTGTTCGACATCCACGATATTTCATACCCAAACGATGCGTCTAAAGACACCTGATTTTCGCCTAGCCACAGAGGTGTTTGCCGTATCCGCCGCAATACCGACGGCTTCTGATATACAAGGGTTGTTTCGCCCACCGAGGGTGGTTTAACCCACCC
>JAGYJO010000267.1 GCA_018402095.1 bacterium | reverse complement strand
CCCGCGCGTCTACCAATTCCGCCACTTCGGCATACCATATCCAAACGAGTTTGGACGAGGCTGTGTATTCTAGCTAATACCCGGTTAATTGTAAAAGACTTTCTCAGGTATTGTTAACATCACACAATAATGTCACCCCCATGGACGAATAAAAATGCCCCCTGTACCCACTGTCTAGAAAACGATTTAGATACATTCAAAAAACATCATTGACAACATAAGGTCTCTGAGCCACTATCTAGATATGGACACAGAGCCAGTATCTATAAAACAAATAAAACAAACAAAAGGAGCACTACGATGGGGATACTTGTAAATAAAAAAGAAATTGAAACTTTCGTTTTTTCTGGAGGAGAATGCCACGTCAAAATCACAGCATCTGAGATTGGTGACAATACTGACATCCTGGCAAATCTCTACAATGCCAACGACATTATGTATCTACTGCTCGCTGTAGATGCCATCCGACGTATCAATCCAAAAACAGCCATCACACTAACCATGCCCTATGTCCCCTACGCCAGACAAGATCGGGTCTGCAACAAAGGCGAAGCCCTCAGCATCAAGGTCATGGCAACGCTCATCAATGGTCTCAAGTGTGACAAAGTCATCATCATAGATCCTCACTCAGATGTCACCAGCGCACTGATCAACAATATCATAAAAATCTCTCTCTCAGATATCGTCGTCAACAGTGCGCTGGCAACGATTATTCACAAACAAACACTAACCCTACTAGCTCCCGACGCTGGTGCTGAAAAAAAAGTGCAGGAAACCGCAAAAGCGCTATCTATCATCGGCATCAACACAGACGTTTTGTGCGCCAGAAAAACAAGAGACCCCCTCACAGGAAAAATCTTAGAAACAACATTACACAGTGATTGCAGAGAAAAAAATGTAATCATTCTTGATGATATTTGTGATGGTGGCAGAACATTTATCGAACTTGCAAAAACAGTCAAAGAACAAGGAGGAAAGGATTTATACCTCTATACCACTCATGGTCTTTTTTCTCAGGGATTCGATACCTTAAAACGGTATTTCAAACATATTTACTGCTATCACACTATGTGGGACAAAAAAAAACTAGACCCTACATTTATCACCATCATCAACGATACGACACACGAATAACGAACAATCATTAAAACAAAACAGAAACAGGAGATTGCATCATGTACACAAACCCATTAACTGCTATAGATTTTTACAAAGCCGATCATCGCAGACAATACCCAGAAGGCACCACGGAAGTCTACGCCAACTTCACCCCACGTAGCAGCCGATTGGGAAAAGTCTTAACCAGCCATTACGACCATAAAATAGTCTTTTTTGGGTTACAGTATTTTCTACAAGATTTTTTGATCAATGCATGGAATATGCATTTTTTCCAAAAGCCAAAACAAGACGTCCTCGCCTACTACAAACGTAGGATGGATACCGCTCTCGGAAAAGATGCCATTGAGGTATCCCATATCGCGGCATTGCATGATCTCGGATATTTACCCTTAAAAGTAAAAGCACTGCCAGAAGGTAGCCGCGTACCCATCGGGGTTCCTGTACTCACCATCATGAATACGCACCCAGACTTTTTCTGGATCACGAACTATATAGAAACCATCATCTCTAGCTACGTTTGGAAACCCTGCACTTCAGCATCTACGGCATTCGAATACAAAAAACTACTCACCGACTATGCCATCAAAACAGGGGCTCCAAAAGAAATCATCCCGTTCCAAGCCCACGACTTTTCTTTCCGAGGAATGTCCGGTCTACAAGACGCTGCCATCAGCGGAGCGGGTCACCTCACATCTTTTGTCGGAACAGATAGCGTGCCCTCTATCGATCTTCTAGAAGATTATTACCAAGCAAATGCGGACATAGAATTGGTAGGATGCTCTGTCCCCGCCACAGAACATTCAGTC
>JAGYJO010000266.1 GCA_018402095.1 bacterium | reverse complement strand
ACACCCGAGTGGCCTCTTTAATATCCAACGGATGCAACCTATATTGAAAAAAACGCCCCGCCAAAGAGTCCCCGACTTTTTTATAGGTATCCAGCTTGGCACTCCCCGTCACCACAATGCCGGGAGGGATTCCTTCCGTATCATAAATCCCTTTTAGCCATGCCTTCCAATAACGCATCTTATGCAACTCATCGAAAATAACAAGAGACTGAGTTCTGTCCCACTTCTGATTTTTGATCGCCACACGGTCTGCTACCGCGTCATAGTTGAGATAGGTGTAGGTCTCGCTAAGCAACTTTGACAAGGTCGTCTTCCCCACCTGACGCGGGCCTGTTATCAAGAGAATTTTCTCCGAAAGATCTTCTTGAATAGCGGGTATGAGCATACGTTTCATACGGACTATTCTGGCACATATCCCAGAAAAGTCCAGACTATTCTAGGATACGTACCAGAATAGTCTGGGGACACAAACCGTCAGCGCCTGTTGAAAGGGATATCAAAGAGCGCCGCCCTTTGGATCCCGTAGGAGGTAGATAGCTACATTTTAGGTTGCTACTTTACCAAAATATGGGCATAAAAATATGGTGAACTTATCGTGAAAGCCTCTTGTTTTACTACAAAAGCCATCTCTTTCTCTGACTTTATAATGGGGTGTTTGGAGCGAGCCTCCCCGATTTTTGTTGTACGCGTGTATGTGAGTGTTATGCATGTTCATGTTTGTCTCGACCACCCGATTCACAGTCATTACAGACAGAACTGAAACTATTCGACACACCAGCAGTGAGTTTACCACAGCGAAGACAAACCTCTAGTGATTCGAACACATCGAAACAGCTTGCGCAAATCCACTCATCATTTTCAGTGCGCACTACAATATGGTAACCCTCACATTCACTACAGCTTCCTTTGAAAGAACAATCTCCGTCCGCTACACTACGCTCAGCATCTCTATCAATTAAAGCACCCGCAACATCTATGGGTTCGAAAGATTTTTCGCAAGACTCACAATGGCCAAAACCCTCGTTCTTGAGAGTGACAATCGTTTCGCATTCTGGGCATTGTATGTTTAAACTTTTTTCGGAAAAATCACAGACCAAGCATTTTGCTACATAGATCTTATTTTTGTCTTCACTAAGTGCCTGGGTTTCAAAAGCGTCAAACCCACAAGATGGACATGTGTCATGCCGAAGACCTTTTTTCGTATTTTCCGCAATCTGTGGTTTTAGGATATCGAAGATTACACAGAGCAATCCCCGCATCTTTAATAGCTCTGTATTCAGTTCATTAATTCTCCTACCCCACGATGAAAACTCGGTTTGCCATTTAGTGGTGAGGAGTGTGCGCAAGAACAGCCATGCCTTTAATTCCGTCTTAACAATGTTACGCGTAAACTGCTCACGCTCTTCCTCAGAACCTGGTTCATGAAAAAAATGAACCATTTTATTTCTGTCCTTAGCCACTGCCTTAAAGGCATCCATCTCGGCCTCAGACAAACTACCGCCTCTTATGTTTTTGAGCCTATTATGAGCGTCCTTTAGTGTTACTGACTGAAAATCACCTGCAATAAATTTATCCCAATCTGGTTCTTTTGTTCCAGAAACCACTAATGACCAATCCTCTTTCATTAGTCGCGCCTTGGCAAAAAGCTCTACCGCGGCATAAAAATGCATAACCGAATATTTAGTCTGGCTGTCTATTTCCGTGCTAGCTTTCAATAGGAAGTCAAAGGCATTCTCTACCAACAGGCTAAACACTTTGTCTTCATTCATATTATTCTCCTAATCTAAATCCCCCAGAAAGTTGCTTGAGCTCGCGCCAGACTTGTTTTGAAAATACAGGACATAGTCAATGAGAAGTCGTTCATCTCGCGTCGCGAGAATGTCCAAGGCAAAGGATCCGGGCTCGCCCATACGGACGTCGGGTATGTCG
>JAGYJO010000265.1 GCA_018402095.1 bacterium | reverse complement strand
CAAAATGGTAAACACCGTCTTCTGTGAAAAATGGGGAAACATGAAAAGTCTTCTCAGCAGACGCCCGGTCTTGTGAAACCGGCATCACATAGCATTTTTTTTCACGATAGGTATTCGTGACTTCGGCCACCATAGCGACCATCACCTCTTGGTCATAAATAAAATAAAAACTCACCGGCTTAAACGGACGAAAAACCAACTGAGGAATCGTCAAAAAATCGACACGATCCCAAACGAGATCTCCCAAATGCTCACGAAGGAGGCCGTTGATATGCGCAAAAAAGAGCTCCGGCGACGACAATACCTCACCGCCAACACGGAACAATGGCAACGAATGAGACCACCTTTCGAGAGAATCCTTTAAAATCCCCTCCCAGCCTCCCCTTTCTTTAAAGGGGAGGGGCAGAACTGTTCGCGCTTCCCCCTTTAACTGAAAGGGGGACTGAGGGGGATTTTCGCCCCCATCCACGCCCAAAGACGACCACCCAAAACCCTTAGGAAACGGCGTCGTAGGAAACAGACCTGGCTGCAATACACCCGAATCATCAGCCGTCAAACGACGATCAAAAGACAAATTGACCATCGTCATAGCATATTCAAACCGGTGGTCTATCGGGGCATACCGCCGATGAAAGGTTTTCCCCCAAACAATGTGATGACTCATAGGGCCCCCAATAATCTCGCCACGCGGACACCCGACCGAACCGCATCCTCGTGAAATCCGTAGCCCATATAACTCCCACAGAAATAACGATTATGTTGCCCCGTTAACGCTGTCAACGCTGCATGGCTATCCAAGGCTTTTTGAGAATAGATCGGATGATGCATCTGCTCTCGAGACAAGATATCCCGACGCTCTGGCGCGTCAAGATTCAAAGACACAAAGTAGTCAGATGGGGTCTCTAAGCGTTGTAAGCGATTCATATAATAGGTCATTTTGAGCTGATCCCTAGCCGAGTTTTGGACAGACCAAGATCCCCACGCGGATCGGCGCGGCGGCATCACAGAGGCATCCTGATGCAAGACAACCTCATTTTGACTATAGGACCATGCACCTAAGGCCTGAACCTCAGCATCCGAAGGGTCAGACAACAGTCTCAACGCCTGGTCGGCGTGTGTCGCGATGACCACCTTATCAAATAGCCATTCACGCCCCCCGACAGCCACAAGACTCCCCGTCTCTGTGGCCGACACCTGATCCACATTACCGTCCAATCGAATGGTGCCTTTAAATTGGGTTTGAAACGCATCGACATAGGTTTTGGAGCCCCCCACCACAGTCCGCCATACAGGACGACCACTGAGTCGCAAAAGATCGTGGTTTTCCCAAAATGCAAAGAAAGACGTTGCGGGAAAATCCAACAACACATCCTGAGAACATGACCAAATAGCCGCGCCCATGGGCAACAAATAATCACGCAGAACCGCCTGAGAAAACCCCGCTCTGGCCAAATAAGTCCGTAAAGAATCCTCTGCCATAGCACCCGATTTCAAATCGGAAAGAATACGGGCATTCAGGTCGGGAATATCCGCGACAAAACGCCAAAAAGACGGCATCACCCAGTGTTTTTTCTGTGCAAAAATACCACTAGGCATATCTGATCCATAATAAAAATTTCGGGCCGGGTCATGATAGGAAAAGGCCATATCTGAGGGCTGTGACGCTACCTTCAAGTCCGATAAAAATTGGATAAACAGGGGATAGGTTTTGGGGTTAAAGACAATAAACCCCATGTCGACACCTACAGAACCGAGAGTTGAATCCGAGACCTGCACCGTGTGGGCATGCCCGCCCAAACGTGTCGCCGCTTCAAAAAGCGTCACATCATACCGACGGGACAGATAATAAGCCGCGGACAAGCCTGCGGCACCCGCACCGATCACTGCTATTTTCATTTTTTTGTTTTGGTTCATAGAGACCAAACCTACACTA
>JAGYJO010000264.1 GCA_018402095.1 bacterium | reverse complement strand
ACGCGGTGACGAACAGCGATACCCAAGGTCTAGCGACAATCGAAATCACAGCAACAGACGAAGCGGGCAACACAACGACAGCGACGAATCAAAGCGTGTTCATCGACACGGTTGCGCCGGTGGCCCCGGTGTTTGTAACGCCCGTGACACTGACGAATCAAAACGCGTACACACTACAGGTAGTCGGCGAACCTGGAAGCATCTTGAAAATTCATACTCAAGAAAATCAGTTGAATCAGCTAAATCCAGGTTCAGACAATGTCCTAGACGCCAATGGCGACTTGTCTGTGACGCTGACGTTGTCCGAAGGACGCCACGAGTTAGTGGCGACGTTGACTGACAGTGTCGGAAACGTTTCATCAGCTTCGCTACTTAGCGTAGCGGTGGACCAAACGGCGCCTGCGATATCGGGTTTGCCGACGGTGGTATCGTATGTGAGTAGCGGGAACGTAGAGATAAGTTTTTCGATTGTAGACCCACCCCTGCCCCTCCCAGGAGGGGAAGCCCTTTTTCCTGAGGATTCGCCTTCTGGGGAAGGCTCATCCTCAGACTCCAATGGGATCGAAAGGGCGATAGCCCTTTCAGTAAAAATAAATAATCGAGCGATGACGGCGGAAGCCGTCGAGGGAGGCGTGTATACGTATAGCTACGAAGTGACCAACAGCGATACCCAAGGTCTAGCGACAATCGAAATCACAGCAACAGACACCGCTGGTAACACAACTATCACGACTAATAGAAGTATCTTTATCGACACGGTGGCCCCTGAATGGATGGGCGTCACGGTGAGTGATGCGGGTGGTCAGCTGGATTCCGGGGTCTTGTATCTTTCGGATAAGACGTTTGAAATTATGTTTAGTGAAGCGGTGGTTTCTGGAGCTGCCACATTTGGGGGTGTTTCGCTGTTAGGCAGTAGTGAGGACAATAGTGTTTGGCAGTTTTCACTGAAGCAGTCAGATTTGGAGTCCTTGGGTGATGGGGTTCATCGTTTGTTGGTGACTGGTTTTGTAGACCGTTCCGGGAATAGGTTTGATGACGTGATTGCCGAGTTTGAGACGGATCTCGTGGCCCCTGAAGTGACTGTGTTTCGTTTGTCGACGCCATTGTTGCCGGGTTTGCAAACGGTAGACAGTTTGTCGACGCAGAATTTTAAAATAGGGGTAGGGGGCTTGTCTTTCTATTTGGATGTGTCGGAGTCGTTGACTTTGCCTCAGGTATCGTTGACCTTGGATGACTATGTGTTGCCATTGGTGGCGGATCCCGTTTCACCGACGGCGACACGACTTGTCTATCAGGCAACGCTGAGTACTACAAATATTTTGGCATTGGACTACAATGATCTGACGGCAAGTCTGCATATTGACGGAGGAACGGATGCTGCAGGAAACGGGGTGATGGCGAAATCTTGGTCTTTTCCTGTTGATTTGACTGCGCCGGAAGTCCTGTATCACGAGGCCGTTAATGGGCTTTCTTCCGAAATGGGTGATGATTACTACGCGGTTATTAAGCCCTATGGGGTTGCGGGTGAACAAGATCAGATAAGGCTTCGTTTTGAGCTTGATGAGCCAGCATGGCAGTCTGAAGTAATCATCTATCAGGTGAGTCCAAATAGCCAGGTGAGGCGTCTTTCGGATGCTGTTCAAATGGATGATTCAGGAACCCGTTTTGAATTTGTTTGGGATGGACGTGATGATTCGGGTGCTTTGGTGGGTAGCCAGCGCGTCTCGTATTTTTATGAGGCTCGGGTTGTGGTGAAAGACCGTGCTGGAAATCAGGCGATACGCAATATCTCTGGATTACTCAAAGTGCAGCATATGGATATGGGTGTTTCCTGGGTATCGCCTGTGACGCCGGACCCCGCGTCACCACGTTTGGACCAATCACTCCGCATGCGATTTATGGTGTCTGTGGATGATCACGCCTTGCGAAGCAGTGCA
>JAGYJO010000263.1 GCA_018402095.1 bacterium | reverse complement strand
CCCCCTCATTCTGGTATCATCCAAACCAAGTTGTCCTAAAAAGGGGCTGTTTTCTCAGTCACCCAAATTATTCGTGAGGAGCATACTATGTCAGTATCGTCCCGTTCTCTTCTGGCCTTTTTCCTATGTGCTACGGCCATCAATGCGATTCATGCAGCACCGGCTACGGACCTTTCCAATGCAGAAAACCGTACCGCCTATACCGTGGGTCTAACTGTTGGTGAAAATCTACGTGATCGCCAATTTGCAAAAGAAGCCCTCCTACATGGCATTTCAGACGGTATAGACAATACAAGCAAGCTATCCGAAATAGAGCGTCAAAATGTACTCTTGGCTTACCAAAAACAATTACAAGAAGCCCAAGCCAAAGAATGGGACTCAAAAGGAGCTACAAATATGAAGGCATCTGCTGAATTTTTAGAAAAAAATGCCAAAGAAAAAGGCGTCATTAGCCTATCAAATGGCCTGCAATACCGTGTCGTTCGTAAGGGAAAAGGCAGCAAATCCCCAAAAGCGACAGACACCGTTACCGTTCACTATCGTGGAACCCTCATCAACGGTGAAGAATTCGATAGCTCTTATAGCCGTAACGAACCAGCGACATTCCCGCTCAACCGTGTCATCCAAGGATGGACAGATGGCGTACAGCTCATGAAAGAAGGCGATAAGTTTGAGTTCTTTATCCCTTCTCACTTGGGATATGGTGTCAATGGTGCGCCACCAAACATCGGCCCCAACGAAGCGTTGATTTTTGAGGTAGAATTGCTCGAAATCAAATAGTGCTCTCCCAAGCTCTACGTGACATTCACCGCTGTGAACGCTTGGCCGCTTTTCGTATACATGACACGCGGCCAAGTGCAGACGGTCCTAGGCAATTACGCCAGATTGTGGCCGAACGGCTCTTTGACACACCGGCTTTTTTCACCCGCCTCGGGCTAGACAGCTACACACGAGAAGCCAACCCTTCTTTTCCTGCCGGTGTCATTCCTATGGTCTTGGATGGCATCGTGTATCTATCACAAGACACATGTGTTCTTTTTCATATTTTCTTTTCCCGACATGTATCTCACTTTGGGTTTATCAAAGCCGCCGTCGAAACACAGCTATTGGCCAAATCGGGCATCACTGTCACATCTCAAATAGCACTGGTCCTCCGTCATGACTATGTACGTGAGCACCATCTGGATATTGATCAGCAGTTTTCTATACAAGACATCAGTAGCGACGTGTCTCGGATATATGGCCCCGCCAACATAGCGCGAAAATGGTTATTGGCCCCCCAAATCCCTGACCCCAAACTCGCGCCAAGATGCTTTCTTCCCGCAGCATGTCCCTACCAAAAAAAATGTTTTGGAAAACACCAGATAGGCACCATTTTTGATTTACACGGTTTGCCAGAAGCAGAAAAACGTCGCCGTTTTTTGCAAGGCAAACAAGCACTCACGGATATCAATGCTGACAGCTTATCCAACTTACAAATCAGACAAGTCGGATGGCAAACAGATGATTATTATCACAACGATGAGGCTTTAAAAGCCTATATCCAGCAATTTGAATACCCCATTACCTTTTTGGATTTTGAAGCCGTCCAATCGCCCATTGCACTTTATACAGACACCAAAGCCTTTCAACTCACCCCCTTCCTATTTTCCGCACATATACGAGATACAGCAGACAGCGAACCCAGACATGCCACGTATATTTGTCCCCCAGGACAGGATCCACACTATGCCTTTGCACAAGCATTACTCAGCCGAATACCCGAAACAGGTAGTATTTTTGTCTATGATCCAGGCTATGAAAAAATAGCGCTCAAATTTCTGGCAAAACGCTTTCCGGCACTAGAAGCCGCACTCCAAAACACCATGTCTCGCATGATCGACCTCAGTGAACCCTTTCGCAAGCAATGGATCTACCACAAAAACATGCAAGGACGCTCTGGCTTCAA
>JAGYJO010000262.1 GCA_018402095.1 bacterium | reverse complement strand
TGGTTCCAGAAATAGGAGAATCACAACGGGCTTTGACCTCAAATACATCAGACAAAGCTATTTCCACACGCGAAAAAATAGACTGCCGCAACGATTCATCCGACACAATCCCACCCTTGCCTACCTCATGCCTCTCAGCCTCAAATTGAGGTTTGATCAGAATAATAAAGTCGCTACCAGGGGTAACCAATGTCGCAATATGAGGCAAGACTTTTGTCACACTAATAAAAGACAAATCCATCACAACAAGATCTATTGACGCCGTTTTCGCCAAGGGAGATAAGACAGAAAAGAGCTTTTCAGGCGTCAACTGCCGCGCATTTGTTCGCTCCAAAAGACACACCCTCGGATCCTGACGAAGACGGAAGTCCAACTGCCCATACCCGACATCAATACCTACAACCGCCACAGCCCCATTTTGGAGAAGATAGTCCGTAAATCCGCCAGTAGAAATACCAACATCCATGGCCACACGACCTTTGGGAGAAAAACCAAAAGCAGCATGCGCACCCGCTAATTTATTGGCGCCACGCCCCACGTAATGAGGTCCATCAGAAACAACACGAATAGACATATCCAAACGAACCCAAGACCCGGACTTCGTTGCCGGAATATGCCCCACCAAAACAAGCCCAGCAGCGATCAGCTCCTGCGCTTTTTCTCTCGTAGGCGCCATATTGCGTTGCACCAACAATTTATCGAGTCGTTCTTTTTGCAAGCCAGTACCCTAGAAATGCGCAGGCAAACCAGAGACCGCATAATAATCCGCATAAGCTTGCCGCAGTACAGATTCGCTCAACGGTTTCAATGCGCCTATACTAAAGTCTCTTACCGTAAACGACGATACCAAAACGCCCATTAAAACAGCACGACGAAAAACGGATTCATCCCAAACCGTCTCTCGCGCCAAATATCCACAAAAAGCACCAGCAAAACTATCACCAGCGCCAGTCGGATCTACCAAATCAGATAAGGGCACAGCAGGACAGGCGAAGTGTGTCTTTCCATCAAACATGATCGCACCGTGCTCACCCTTTTTCACAATAACCCGCTTCGGCCCCATCTCCACAACCGTATTCATAGCCTGAATCAAGTTAGAGACACCCGTCAAAAGACGAATCTCCTGATCGTTCAAAATCAATACATCTACCAACTTCAAGGTGTCTTTTAAGTTACCCAAATGGCTCTCTATCCAATAATTCATGCTATCCATCACAATCAACTCAGGGCGAGAGAACTGAGCTATCGCTTTTTGCTGCAATACAGGATCGATATTTGCCAAAAAAACAACACGTGAATCACGCGCTTGTTCAGAAACGACAGGGTCAAAAGCCATTAGTACGTTCAAGTCTGTTTGCACCGTAAACGCCTGCGCCATATCTTGTTTGTAATACCCTTTCCAATGAAAGGTCTCACCCGGCAACACCGTAATGCTACTGGTATCCAGCTGCTTTTCTTGAAAATACGTCATATGCTCATCAGGAAAGTCTGCGCCAACAACACTCACCAAAGCTGTCGGAGAAAAAACACGTGAAGCCATGCCGGCATACGCTGCGGACCCCCCCAAAGTACGAAACTGAGCACCTTTGGGCGTCTCAATACTATCCAACGCAACAGTCCCTATAATGGCAACGCTCATAACCGATCCTTTATACACAACTTAATCCCCACCAAAAAGGTCGATATCATTGACCCGACTCCAAGTAGAAAAAAGTCCAAATTCAAAATAAAAACACGACACATACCATAACAAGAGAGCCCCAAGTTTGGTAATAGCCATGAAAAACAAACAGACGAAAATAACACAAAAGAAAGATCAAACGTATCTAAACAATACAGATTCAAGCCGGTGGTCCACCTGGAAATGAGATGCTACAATACACGCTCTACTATCTTGCACACTTAGGAATGACTATTTATGAATCAATCGCATATTCGCAATGTTGCTATTATCGCCCACGTTGACCACGGC
>JAGYJO010000261.1 GCA_018402095.1 bacterium | reverse complement strand
CAAGTCTTCAGACAAAAAATCAAAAAGGCGCATCCCTTTAGGTCGCGTTTCAAAGGCTTCTAAAAGGCCTTTTAAAGACCTTTGAAAGGCTTTCTAGGACCTTTTAAAGGATCTTCAAAAAAACAAAAAAAAAAGGACCTCTACCAGCTGGCTCTGGCTTTTGCTATACTTTTGCCACTATGACAAAACCACTTCACATTGAACTTGCCCATACCCAGGGTTTTTGCGCAGGGGTATCGAATGCGCTGGGTGCCGTTGATCTTGCTTTGGAAAAATATGGATCGCCACTGTATGTTCGGCATCACATTGTGCACAACAATGCCGTTATTGCAGAGTACGAGCAAAAAGGCGTTGTTTTTATCGAAAATGTATCGGATGTTCCTGACGGCGGCGTTGTCGTTTTCAGTGCGCACGGTATTGCGCCGGAAGTCTATGCAGAAGCCAAAGCGCGGGGGCTTCACTACATTGATGCCACATGTCCGCTCGTCACCAAGGTGCACAGAGAGGCGATGCAATTTTCCAAAAAAGGTATTCAGACTGTCTTGATTGGGCATAAAGGTCACCAGGAATTGATTGGTACCTCGGGTTATGTGAATGAAGAATTGCGGTTTATTGTTGAAAATGAAGAAGATATTGATGCCTTGGTATTGGATGTGAGTCAACCCATTGGGTACCTGACGCAAACAACACTCTCTGTGTCGGACACAGCGAGATTGATTGCACGCTTGAAAGAAAAGTACCCCAATATTGTGGGCCCTCCGAAGTCAGATATCTGCTTTGCGACACAAAACAGGCAAGATGCGGTGACGGAATTGGCGGGGCATTGTGACCTCATTGTTGTGTGTGGATCTCCCCATAGTTCTAATAGTAATCGCCTCAAAGAAACGGCAGAGCAATTGGGTGTTGAGACGTATATCATCGATACCGCGGCAGAGCTGGATGTTGACTGGGTGTCTGGGAAGTCATGCGTGGGTATTAGTTCTGGTGCGTCTGTTCCCCAGCATATCGTTGATGCTGTGGTGCAAAAAATAACGGCGGTTTATCCTGATGCCACCGTAGCACGCAAGGAAAGTCTGGAAAAACACATTCGCTTTTCTTTGCCAAAAATCTGATGACGATGCCCCTCTCTTCTGAGCAATTGGAGTATGGGGCGCTGCTTTCTTTGGATTTTTCCAAGATCCAGCAGGTTGTTTGTAGTGGTGATATTTTGCCTGTGGTGGTGCAGCATGTGGATACGCGGGATGTTCTCATACTGGCGTATACGAATCGTGACGCTTTTGAGAAAAGTTTGGCGGACAAGATCGCGGTTTTTTGGAGTACCTCTCGCAAAGCATTGTGGGTCAAAGGGGCAACGTCCGGTGATTATCTGGATCTGATCGATGTACGGGTGAATTGCGAGCAAAACGCTTTGCTCTATTTGGTGCGTCCGCGAACGGGGGGTGTGTGTCACACGAAAGATGCCGGTGGGACGTCGCATGCGACATGTTTTTATCGCCAGATTGACTTGGATACGCAGGTGTTGATTAACGTATTTGAGGCGCGATAGCTCACAAAAACACGTACATCATGGCTATTGAGTCAGCGTTTTTAGGTTTATGAATGGGGCCTTTCATGCATCTTCTTTCCAAAAGAAGATGCATGAAATTTTTTATTTACTGCCGTTTACGGCTGTTGTGTTGGGGGCAGGGGGCGTTTCGCCTCTGACAATATTTGCGGCATGATTGCGCCCCTCGGGATAGGTGTAGATGGCGGTAGCTATGAGGCCTAGGCCAGATGCGGCGGCACCCAATAATGCACGGTATATATTTGTACCCATTCTTTCAAGATTAATAGCGATGCCTTGAACGTCGGTTCTGACAGCGCCAATTTCTTTTGTGAGCTCGGTTCTCACCAAGTTGATTTCTTTTGTGAGATCGGTTCTGACAGCACCAATTTCTTTTGTGAGATCGGTTCTGACAGCACCAATTTCTTT
>JAGYJO010000260.1 GCA_018402095.1 bacterium | reverse complement strand
TATCTTCCCGCAGGGGTTCTAAATAGGGTGGTAGTCTACTAGTGCTATTTAAGGAGATACCTAAGATATGTCATCAATACGTGCCCAAAGTTCATCAAACTTTTCAGGAGCCGGAAAACGCAACTTTTATTATGCCCCAATGGGTCAATCAGGATCTGGCGATTCACATGAAACAGCATCTGGACCTGTAGATATGTCGACTATTTTATTACGACAACCCTTCTCTCCGGCTGAAATTAAAATCGTTGAAATTTCCCATCCTGGATCAAACAAAGACAATCATCACGACGCCAACTTCGGTGCATAGACTGTCCTCTTTTTTTGCTACAAAAAAAGGGCTAGTCGCAGCCTTTTTTTCACTCATTGGCTGTTTATTTTTAGCGTATATCCCAGCCTTCACAGCTCCTTTTATCTGGGATGACGAAGTCATGGTCGTCGCAAATCCACTCATACGAAGCGCCGATCACATCTACACCATCTTCACAACATCTGCATTTGGGGGTGCCGCCTCAGCCAACGATTTTTTCAGACCCGTACAAACCATCAGTTACATCTTGGATTATCAGCTATTTGGCATGAATCCCCACGGTTTTCACGTCATGAGTTGGGTTTATTTCGCCTTAGCCTGCCTCATGTTTTATTTTTTCCTACAGCTTTTCTTTGGTACCTCCCCAAATAAAACCGACAATCAGTCTCTAGAAAAAAAGATTCCGACAAAAGTACTCTTGGCCATCGTCCTTTTATTTGCCACACACCCCCTCAATATTGAAGTCGTCACCTATATTTCTGGCCGTGGTGATGTATTGTTTTTACTCTTCGCATTCACCGCACTATGTGGCACGCTAATCGCCGCTCGCAACCATACATGGGGTATTGTCATAGCATGGACAACCGCACTCTTAGCCATTTTATCCAAAGAAAATGCCGTATCCGTTCCCTTTGTTATGGGGCTATTGTGGTTGATCTTACCTAGGCAGCATAGACGGTGGCGCTATTGGCTAGCTGTGATTCCCCCTATGGTTGGGATGGTCACCTACATCGTATATCGCATGATAGCGATGGCGGATCCCACAAGCGCACCGCTTTCGAGCATTGCCTTTGCATCTCTCGGAGAAAGAGTCTTAACCCTGCCCTACATTTTATGGACCTATTTCAGACTTATCTTTGTACCCTATCCACTACACATGGAGTACTTAGAAGTCATCAGAGACATAATCAATCCCTATTTGCTTCTCGGAATACCCATCATTATAGGCACTTTATTTTTGTTATGGAAATGGGGCATGAAAGACAACAAAAATGAGACCGACGATACACCAGTCTATTCAAAAAAATATGGATTTCTCATGGCATGGGTTGCTCTAGGTATAGGCCCCGTTTTGCAAATCGTGCCACTCACAGCTACAGTTCGAGAACATTGGTTTTCCTTTTCATTGGCAGCCGCACTCATTCTCATTGTTTCTAGTCTCTCCAAAATAATAAAGCCACCCTATTTATACGTATTCTTTGCTTTCACACTCATCAGCACTATGAGCCTCACCTATATGAGAAACCTAGACTGGGCAGACCCTATGAAACTCTATACCCATGATGCGAACATCGAACCCCGTAGTTTTTTATTACACAATAATATCGGGGTTTTAGCATACAGAGCAGGTCGTTTATCAGATGCCAAAAAGGCCTTTCAAAAATCTGTCTTGGTAACTCCCAATCAAGAGGGCTATGGTACCGCGCTCAATAATTTAGGCGTCATCGCAGAACATGAGAGCAACCCACAAGCCGCACTCACCTATTATCAACGGAGTATTCTCGCTAGCCACTATGAATTGGCCTATGCCAATGCACTCCGTATATTGACCGCCGACCAGCAATGGGAAACCGCGTATAGCCTTGCCAAAGAAGGGCTCGCAAAATACCCCTACCATCAGGATATTTTAAAGTATGCCGCCATCACCGCTTTTCAGCGTGGCTACACCAA
>JAGYJO010000026.1 GCA_018402095.1 bacterium | reverse complement strand
TGTTGGCCTATATGATTGCCCAATCCTTTTGGGAATCGATCAAGCCACTTCAGCTCACCGCAACTGATGCTTGGGGTTATGTCTCCCAGCTCCAAACCATTCGGCTGTCAGTCCCAAAGACCAACCTCCCTCCCGTTAAAAAAATCCAAACCCCAACCCCTGTCTGCGCCACCATCTTTTCCGCCCTCAATCTCAAAATCCCCAACCTCAGCTTTACGCCTGTAGTCTAGAAAAAAAGTTTTTTCTTGTGGCTATTTAGCCTCGAAATTTTATAGGAAGATCCGTTATATGGGATCTTCTATGACATATTCCTCAGAAACGTCTTTTGATGGTAGCGGTAATGGCTCTAAATATTTTGAACTAAAAACCGATGCTTCTCCCATATATGTGCAGGTATACCCTGCAACGCCGTTGTATTTTTCGGAAGGTGGTAAGAATTTTCAATGGCCAGGGACTTATGTTGACCCTAATGACGATAGCTTGATTTTCACCTCTTTGGGAAACCCCTCCGCAGTTTTGCGTATTGATTGAGCCCTTCTCCTTTCCCTGCTCGTTTCGGCAGGGAAAGGAGAAGGGAAAAATTGCGAAGCCCACCGCCATCGGATAAACTGCCCCTATCTATGCTAACGATTTTACACACTGCGGATTGGCACTTTGGGGCTGTGCTCTATGGCCAACGTCGTCATCGCGAACACGCTGCTTTTGCGGAGTGGTTTATCGACTGTGTCGCCAGAGAAAAACCGGATGTCGTGCTCATCTCTGGCGATATCTTTGACACCACCACGCCGTCCCATCAGGCACAGACACTTTATTACGATACAATCGCTGCCTTACGTCGGGGCGGCTGTCCCCATATCATCGTGACAGGGGGCAATCATGACGCGCCGTCACTGATCAATGCGATTCAACCGTTGGTCCAAGATCAGGGAATTTATATCGTGGGTGCGGCGACCGAGAACCCCGCTGACGAAGTCCTTTTATTACGGGATTCGTCGGGAAATCCGCAGATGATCGTGTGTGCGGTGCCTTATTTGCGGGACCGTGATGTGCGACTGTCCGAGTCGGGTCAGTCGCCAGATGACAAACACACGGCACTTGTGTCGGGGATCCGTTATCACTATGAGGCAGTGACTGCTGCAGCATGTCAGCTGCGTGAGACGCTCGATACGCCGGTGCCTATCGTGGGGATGGGGCATCTCTTTGTCGCGGGTGGCGTGGCGGGAGATGGGGTTCGGGATCTCTACGTCGGGACTCTGTCCTATGTGGGGACGGATATTTTTTCCAAAGACCTTGATTATGTCGCCTTGGGTCATTTGCATGTGCCACAACAGGTGTCTGGCGCGACTACGATTCGCTACAGCGGATCTCCGATTCCGATGGGGTTTGGGGAAGCCAAACAGCAAAAACTTGTTTTGAAAGTCACGATCGAGGGTGCTGGCATCGCCCCCTTGGTGACGCCGATTCATGTGCCGACCTTTCAGCGATTGGTCGCCATATCCGGCGATTGGGCCAAAATAGAAAAATCCGTGACCGCGCTTTTTTCGGAGCTACCCGTGCCTGGGGAGACGGCTGGGTCTGATGTTTTGGCATCGCCGATTTGGCTGGATATCGTGTATACGGGTAGTGAGATTATACCTGATTTGAGAGACCGTATTGAATCTATTGTCGACACGCAGCCGATTCGCGTATTGCGGGTCAAAAATCAACGCCCGGTTGCGACTTGGGAATCGGCCCCAGAGATTTCTCTGGATGATCTGACGCCAGAGGATGTTTTTCAACGGTGTTTGGAGGCACATCATGTGCCTGAGTCGCAGCGTGGGGTGTTGACCGATGTTTATCGTGAAACATTGGCGGGGTGCTTGGCAACGGGGGATGCGTTGTGAGTGGCTATGACGGAAGCTCGAACTTTGAGCCCCACCCCCAACCCCTCCCCAGGGAGGGGCTTTTAATATTTTGAAAGGGTTCGAGACTACGTCTCTCACCTTGATTCCCTGGGCTTGAGGGCAAGCACCGCAGGTACACAGCCCTCAAAACAAGTTAGCCCCTCCTTGGGGAGGGTTTGGGGGTGGGGACTTCGGTGGTTGGAAATTAAATGAAAATCGAAGAACTTCGTTTCAAGAATTTAAACTCCCTCGTTGGGGAATGGACTATCGACTTCTCCCATCCCGCCTACGATGCGGCGGGTATTTTTGCGATCACAGGGCCTACTGGTTCAGGCAAAACCACACTACTGGATGCGATTTGTTTGGCGCTGTACGGCCAGACACCACGCCTGGATACGGTGACGAAAAGTAGCAATGACATCATGTCTCGGCAAACGGGAGAGTGTTTTGCCGAGGTGACCTTTGCTACACAATCCGGCAAATACCGCGTGATTTGGTCTCAGCACCGTGCGCGAAAAAGTCCTCAAGGGGACTTGCAGACACCCCAACGGGAACTGGCGGATGCTGTTTCGGGTGTGATTCTAGAATCGTCGCTGCGCAAAGTGTCTGAGAAAATCATTGAATTAACAGGGATGGATTTCGATCGTTTTACCCGTGCGGTGGTCTTGGCCCAGGGTGGCTTTGCTGCTTTTTTGCAGGCATCACCGGATGAACGCGCGCCCCTGTTGGAACAACTCACAGGTACAGAGATTTACAGTCAGATCTCGATAGCGGTGCATGAACGGCGGTCTCAGGAGCGTGAAAAATTAGCCGTCTTAGAATCGTCTGTTTCAGGAATTTCCGTGATGGATGCAGACACCTTAGCCGCCGTGACTGAGACGCATCACCGTCACCGAGAGACGGTTGTGTCTCAGCAAAAAGAGCTTTTGCGTTTGCAGACAGCCATACGCTGGTATGACAATGACGCGACGTTGGTGTCGGATTTGTCTGCTGCCAAAGCGGGACTGACTGCCTTTTTGGAGACTTGGGCCTTGGCGACGTCAGAAAGAACGGTTTTCGAGCGCGCTACCCGTGCGGCTAGGATCGCGGGTGACTATGCGTCTCTCTTGGCGCAACGGGAACAACATCGTGTGGCTCTCGACTCCCTAGCGCAACTCAATCAAGACTTGCCGACCCTTCAGGAGCAGGCAACAGACTCCCAACGTGCGCTCGACGATGCCCACCAATCGTTGCGTCATGCCAAAGAAACTGTGATCACGACAAAGCCGATAGTCGATGGCATGCGTCAGCTAGACAGTCAGATCCAAGTTTTGCAAAAAAGCATGGCTGAACAAACGACACGTTTGCAAAATACAGAAAAAGAACAGACCGATAACCAACGCAAAAAAACAGAGTTGCACTCACGCATCACCCAGGCAAAAGCGGACTTTGCCGCAGCTGAGGCCTACCTCAAGGACCACGGGGACGATGCGACACTGGCAGAATCTTGGTCGGTGTTGTTGGGGCATGCCAAGCGTATGGCCACCGTGTCGACAGCCTGTGATCAAGTCGCCCTGGCGCGTGACGCCATAGCTGCGGACTTGCAGTCGGCGACGAAGGCCCTGGGGGAACAAGAAAAAACCTTGGATGTGGCCGCTGTGACCTGGACGACGGCGACAGAAACGCTCATGTCTCAGGAAAAATCGTTGGCGACTATTTTGGAGGGGCATGACGACACCCATTGGCGGGCTGTGTTGGACCAGAAACGCGATGTGCTGAGACAGCTACAGCAGGTCATCGAAACGGATCACAAAAGACAGGTCTTGCAGGCGAGTCTGAAAACTACACAGCGCGATCTCGCCGAGACCGCGACACAATTGGACAATGAATCGCGTCTCTATGAGGCCAGTGTCCGAGAAGTTGCTTTGTTGGAAGAAACCCAACGCCTACGTGCTCAGGTAGAAGACCTCGAAGCCTTGCGCGCGCACTTGGTGGATGGCGAAGCCTGTCCGCTTTGTGGGGCTGCTGAGCATCCCTATGTCACGGACGGCACCCCAGCCCCTGTTTCGGCGGTCCTGCAGGTGGCCAAAGAAACCCAAGAGACCTTGCGTAAACACTGTGAGTTGCTACGGGTAAAGTCGGCCAAATTGCTCGCTGAGCAACAGCATCTAGAGACGGCGTTGGCGGCTTTGGTTGGGGGCGACTCGTTGCCGTGGGCTGAATGGTCTGCGCCAGACAGGGCCCTCGCTGAAAAAAACATGGTTGATGAGATAACGCTGCTAGAAAAACGTCTCCAGGCGATAGGTGAGACCAGTAAAGACGTGAACCGCGCGAAAGACATGGCGTTGGCCGCCAAAGAGTCTGTTGTGGCGGCCGAAAAAACAGTCTCTGCAGGACGCCATCAGCAGGCGCTTTTGAATAACAGCTATGACGAAAAACAGGCAGCCATTCAGCATTTGCGAGATGATTTTCAATCTGAATGGGAGGCTTTTTGTGGTGCGTTGCCAGAGTCGGAAAGAGGGTCGGTTATCGGGACGTATTCTTTTTCTGAAGACCGGTTTTCAGAACAGCGTCGAGAGCTTGTCTCCACAACGCTGCCGGCACTGTTTGAAACACTTCAAGACAGACGTATGGCCTTTGACGCCAAACAGAAAGCGTATCTGACGGCCGAAAAAGTGATCTTGGCTGAATCCGCTGCCCTTGCGTCGCATGAGCAGCTTTTGACACATCTTGCGACCACGATAGAGCGACTACAGCTTGGTTTGCGAGACGAGGGGGTGCAGCTGTCGACGCTACAGTTGGATAGACAGCGCCAATATGGGGCCCGTCATCCCGATCAGCTCGAATCAGAAACGGCTGGCGTGTTGCGTGTGGCGGAAACGACGTATGACCGCTTGCGTGTGGCTTGTGATGCGGCGAAGACCCGCCATCCAGACAAGCCATGCCGGCATCACCCGGAGCTACTGGCGGCCTCTCTACGTTACGGGAAGCCGTTCAGCGGTTGGCGTCGCTGTGTGAATCTGGTTGGTTGAATTTGGGCTTTCGTGATGAAGCGGACTATGTGGCGGCAAACTGTCATCAGAGACTGTACCGTTCTTCAAAAAAGCTGGCGGCGCTAGATACCGAAAAAACTGTTCTGGAGACGCGTGTAGCGGACAAAGAGGCACGCAGTATACCAAGCATTTGGCGCAGAAAAAGAGACGGACCTGCCCCTGCCTGTTTTGTGTGCGTCACGGAATGACACTCCAGCGGCAGATTGAGGGCTTCAACATGACTTAGGCGCCTTATCCCAGAGACTGGCAGATCATAAAGTATGCGGCGCAATTGGCGCGCAGCTGTTCATTCATTGAAGGCAAAAGAGACCGTTGATCGTTGGGCAATGCTGCATGACGTGATCAGCTCTGCGGATGGCAAAAATACCGTAACTTTTGCGCAGGGCACGTTTGAGCGCATGGTGCAGATGTGAGAAATCGCCACCTGCCATCGGATGACGGACCGATATGCCCTCATCGCGATAGTGCTCAGCCTTTGTCTCTCAATGTTGTGGACCATTATCAGGGATGGGGTGCGTGTGACACGGAATCTGTCTGGAAGCTTTCTTGTGAGCTTGGCATTGGCGTTGGGTCTGTCTCAGATGTCGAGTCGCAATGTGCGTTTAGTTCCTTGTTTCTCGATGAAGGCTTTGGGACGCTCGACGAAGAGGTTTTAGAGACGCACTCTCTCGAACTTGTCGGCGCTTCACCATGAGGGTAAAACGTATTGGGGTGATTTCCACGTTCAGGCGCTCAAAGAGATCGGCTATTGGTACGAAGATCATGGTGTTGCCTGAATCCGGCCAGGCGGGTTGTTTGGAGGTCCCGGCGTATCCCGTTTAACGAATACCGGATGTTTGAGGGCGGCTTTCGTAGCTGGCCAAACCTCAAAGATGCTGTAATCATTTAATAACCCCGCTTGCTGGGGGCTTCGCCCCCTGCACCCCGTCTAGGAAGTGATTACTTTAAAGGGCTTCGCCCTTTGGCAGCCCGTTTAAGTGCCCCTGGCGTATGAAACGCTTACAAAATACTTGTTGTCCAAATCTAAACATGCGGTAGCATCTTATCCGATCTTTCGGGCGGTTAGCTCAGTTGGTAGAGCACCGGCCTTACAAGCCGGTGGTCGCAGGTTCGAGCCCTGCACCGCCCACCATTTATGCCAGACGGTACGCTAGTAGGTGTGTGCCCTCTTTTTGTGACAGGTTAAGCTTGTTTGTTGAATTCAAATCCGTCGAAGTGATAGAGCTGCTCTCTGCTGATAGAGAAGAGTTGTTCTATAAAATGAAGCATCATTTCAGCCTTGAACTGCTGTAATGTCTCTGAATCGGCGTCGTCGGTGTTGTGCATTTTGCCTATGACTTTTGTTTGTAGCAGATTTATCAGGTCCTTTGTATTCGTTTGTGCGGCCGTATATGTTTCTTGGGTGTGACTACCGGTGCTGCCGAGTGCGCTTATGATTTCTCTTTGTACCGTTTTGAGTAGTCTTTGGTGTGCTGTGGCTTTGTTTGGGATTTGTACGTCCGGATCTTGTAAGACCGTGAAAGGACTATGTATCCATACGCATTCCCAGATTCCCTGCGCGGTGAATTTTTTGGCATGGGTTATCGCGATAGCTTCTAGCCGTGATAAAGGGGTGTTTTGGTGGCGAGAGCATTCCCATGTGGCGAAGTACTTGATTTTTCTGTGAATGACGTCGGTGTAGCTATTTTTGAAGTGATTTGTTAGTCGGGTTTCGTCGATTTCTTCTCTGATAGGTACTTGTGAGGGTGGGTAGTTGCATATGTGACTAAACTGCTGCGCGATGTGGTGCGTGTTTTGTAGTGTTAGAAGTGATGCGCTTTGGAAAAAATGCGTAATCGCGAGGCGTCTTTGCGCGAATGTGTAGCCTCGTTCTGGGTGGGTAGGATGGCTGCTGGGCAGTGTGATTGTTTTGCGTCTGGTCGTGGCTATCTGTTTGCGTGGTGCGTGCATGTCCGTATGTTGTTTCGTGCGTCGTTGTGTTTTAGTTTGTGGCTGTATCTTTGTTAAATTCAAAGTCGTTGAAATGATAGATTTCTGCTTTGCTGACATGAAATAATTTTTCGATGAATGTACGGAAATAGTTTTGTGTGATTGATGTAATTGGCGCTGTTTTGTCAGAGCCTTCATTTTGAAGCGCGGTAAAGACTGCGTTTTGTAGTGTTTTTACCAATTCGGGTCTCTGTTTTTCGGTGAGCAAATCTTCGTAGCTGATATCTTGAGGGGGCGTTCCGCTTGTGAGGGCCTCTAATACACAGATTTGTATTTTTAGTCGCAGTTGAATGTGACTTTCTTTGTTGATTGGTTCGGTCTTTGTTAGTGAGAATAGATCCTGTACCCAAAGGTATGCCCAGGGTGTCTTTGGTGTGACTTGGCTTGCGTAGCGGGGCAGTGCGTTGTCTAAAAATTGGACTATCGTAAACTTATAAATACTTTGCTGTTGTTCCCACGTTCTTGAAATGTCTTTTCTGATTTCGGTTCTGTACGTATTGATGAAGTGCTTGGCCTTCTCTGTTTCTGCTTTGGCGTGCGCCGTTGTATCGTCGTAGTCCCAATCGTCGAGTTTGCAGTGATCCAAAAAATTTTGGTTTATGATTCTGAAATTTTTTAAATCCGTTTTTGGGAGGTCGCTAAAAAAATCAGATATGGATTTTTGGGTGCGTAGGGCGGCGGCGTCTTCCGGGTGTGGGGTTTCTGGCGGCGGTGGCGGGAGAATGCTTTCGTCATCGCTACTGTCATCACTACTGACTTGGTCCGCTAATGCGAGTTGTGACAGCGCTTGGGTGATGGTGATCGGGGATGAGTGTGTGTGGCGTGGTGTGT
Source organism: bacterium (assembly GCA_018402095.1). Classification (GTDB taxonomy): domain Bacteria; phylum Margulisbacteria; class Marinamargulisbacteria; order SXXA01; family SXXA01; genus M30B43. Next base: position 6,152 of record JAGYJO010000026.1, on the reverse strand, counting down.
GTGTTTGAACGTATGTAGGTATTGTTGTGCGTATTTGCTGCGTGGGCGGTCCTACGTTTGGAGTTGCCACGATGGCTTGCGTTGTCGCTCTTTCGGTGTTGTTCTGTTGTGGCGATGTAGGGAAGATAGTGGCGTGTCTTTTGAATGTAAAAAGAGACGAAGACGGTAAGCAGTTTGACAATGTGAGCTCCAAAATTAAGGGATATTGGCTTCTTATCGAAACCTTTTTCATATTATTTCAGGGAAATTTTGTGTTGTATGACAGTAGGTGTCTTTCTTTTGGGGTTTAAATATACCCATTCCAAACTAAAACCTGGACCGAGGACTTTCCAAATCGCTTTGGTCATATATTAAGAATATGCTCCCGTCACGATTTGAAATCCATATTTCATTTTGGAACGGATATACAGTTTTTGTGCAAAATCAAATACGTCTAGCGTCTTGTATCGTAATCACGTCCCAGACGGGGGTGCAGAGCGACCCCCTGAAAAACATATTTCGCTCAGCTTTGCTGAGCGAAATAGAGAGAGTTCAAAGGGCTGACGCCCTTTGAATCCCTGTTAAGCCCCTGGCGTGGGAAGCGGTCACCTTGTATCTCGCTGGGGTTGACATGGGCGGACTAAGTGTCGCTTTGTTTGGGTGGTTCTTGTCGTATTCAAATCCTTCAAAATGGAGGAGCTCTTTTGGTGTTACCTGAAAGAAAAACTCAAAAAAAAGATACAACATTCGTGTTTTGAAATTTGCTATGTTTTCTGAATTCGGATCTTGTTTTTTTTGGTCACTGGTTTTTTTTAGATTGGCCCGTAATGTGGGTAACAGGACTTTGGCCAAGGCTGGTTTGTTGTTTGGAGTGAGTAATTCTTCGTATTTTTCTGTGGTGTCTTTTTTGATTTTTGTCAGTGTTTGCAATACGCAAACTTTCATTTCTTTGCGTAGCTTCGCATGAAACGCGGCTTTTTCATCAAGGGTTAGTATGGGGCTTTCCTTGATCAATAAAAATGGGGCTTGTATCCAAACGTAGGGAAGGTGATCGCCTTCTTTGAGTGTCCCTATCTGGTTGCGAATGAGGGCTGTGATTTGGTGGGTGTTGTTCTTGTTTTGTGGCTGCCACTCTTGATTTAGGTATTGTTTGACCGCGTCGCTGTAGTGGTCTTGAAAATAGTCAAAAAGAATAGTTTCTGCTGTTGCACGTTCTTCTTTCACAACCGGGACGGCTATCGTACATGTGCTGTCGAAAAGCGTCTGGATTGCTTGGCCATCTTTTAGTTTTGGTGGTGTTGCGGTGTCAAAAAAACGCTGAATGGCTTCTTTGCTAGTGGTCACGTTTTGGGTGAGCCTTTCTTCGCCTGTTATGCGTAATGGTAATGGCGCTTGAGGGGATATCGGTGGTGGTGGTGAGTCTGGTTCCTCAGCTGAATCATAGTCAGAGTCGTTGCTTTCTCGTGGGCTGGTTGCAAGCGGAGGCGGCTCTACGGGTCTCGGTAATACCTCGTGGCTGGCAACATTTAAAATAGCTGGCGCTGTGTGTCTACGTGATTGTGTGATAGCGACCTTTCTTTCATATATGCATAAAGGGAGGTTTGTTCCTGTAGGGCGTGGTGGTTCTACTGGTTCAGGGGTTAGCCGTTCTGTGTCCATGCGCGGCGTTGTTGCAACGGTTGTCGGTGAGGCGGCCGTGTTGCGGGGTTGTGGTGCTACATATGTAGCGGGAAGATGTGTGGTGGGCATGTGTACTCCATAATAGGTAGGGGATAGGGTTTCCTTATCGGGATTTTTTGCGGTTTATTTCAGGGAAAGTTTGTGGTGTGATTTCTTGTTGTCGTAGAAATCCTATTTCGGGATCATTTCGTCGCCGTAACCGCTTCCTAGACGGGGATGCAGGGTGAGGCCGCTTTGTGAGGTAACTGGAGTCCCGCCGACTGTAAGGCGGGAAAGGCGTTCGCCGAAGGGTCGATCCTCTGGCCTCTAGGGAATAGTTGCTCGGGGCCATCGATAGATGGCTTGTTTGTTGTCCTTATGAGATCTATTCTTTCGGCGGATGTTTTGCTTGGAAAGCACGCGTTACATTGGGGGCTGTTGTTTCTTGTGGTGTCGCTCTGAAAGGGTTGTTCGTGAATAAGTTTTTGTCTGTTTTTTGTGTATGTTTATGGTTGGCTGGGATGACTGGGTGTTCCACCGTGCTGGATCCCGCGTCTGATAGTGCCAGTACTTCTGATTTTGCAATTTCAAGTATTGCGGTTGCATCCGGGGAGCTTTTGGAGTCGTATGCTTGTGAGCAAAAAGTAAATAATATAGAAGCGTCGATTCCTTTGGCTTGGGAAAATGTGCCTGAGGGAACAGGCTCTTTGGCCATTACCATGACCCATTACCCTGAGGGTGAGACGGTTACCCCAAACGCGTATTTACTGCTTTGGGATATTGATCTTTCTGTGACGGGAATTGATCATGGGGAAGCCGGCAATGGGTCTTGGTATATGGGGTCTAACAAAGATGGTAATGCGGTTTCGTATACATCACCATGCTCACAATCTCCGGGCTCTCATGACTATACGATTACGATTTATGCCTTGGATATGACGCCCGCATCATTACCTTCGGAGAGTACAGTGAATGTGACGTACCGTATTTTAAAAGATGCTATTGATACGGTATCGGTTATCGCGTCGGCTACTATGGCGTTTAGTTACGTGACGACGGGAAACTAAGCCAAAGCACAAAGGGGGGTATTTATTTTTATCTGAGTATTCTGGTAAATGTTTGTGTAACCGTTCTGACGGGATCAACGTCATGAAATGTGTATGTGAACACATCCGCATCTGTCCATGTGTAGGTCACCGAGGCAGATTGGTTGTTGTCTCTATAATTAATAGTGTATCCATGACCGTCTTGGTGCTTGGTGGATCCGGTGATCAGTAGGTTTGTAGCGTTAATGCTATAGGGGTGCTCTCCTCTGGGGGACTGGGATCTCGGCTGTGGGGTAACCTGCGTTTCAGGTGCACTGCCTTCCACCGCGACGTTTCCACGAAACGCAACCAAATAAGGGGCTGCGTCACTTTGTCCGTAATGATAGTGATAAGAGCCTTGGTACTCGTGTCCTGCATAGGAATCTCGCGCCGTCATTGTTGCGCCGTCTGGTTCTATTTCTCCGTATATAGGGTATCCGTCAAGCGCGTAGGCAAGAATTGTGGGGGTTGATGGGTTATCAAGGTGGCGGGGAGATATGTGGTAATGATAATCATCACCGCGACCGGTATGTCCGCCAAATTCGTCAAGCTCCCCAATATCGTATGAAATCAAACCTGAGGCATTGTAGGGATTGAAGATAGGAATGCCATTTACGGCGATGCCAATAGCCCCTCTTCGGAAATTGTTTGAATCAATGGCCATGGGCGTGCTGGCATATTCGGTATTGAGAGGAATGGGCCACGCATTTTCTTGGATATAATGTTGGGGTGCCGGTAGCTGATCATTCCATGTTGTAATACCTACCATGATGTTATGTTCAGGGAGTCCATTGCTTTCTACATAAAAATAGTTGGCATCGTAAAACGTCGTGACGCCCGTGTATCTTGAAAAGGCGGCTTGCATGGTTTCTATTTGAGATGTGATGGTGTCGGATACGGTGTCCGTTAAATTGGTTAGATTGGCGGTTGTTGTGCAATTTGCAGCGGCTATGCCCACGAGGCATACAAATCCTAGGTGTAGGGTTTTGTGTTTTTTGTTTCTGAAAATAATCAGTAGCAGTAACCCAAGCGCAAAAAGGCCCGCTGTTTTGATGGGGATGGCGTTGTTTTTAGGTGATGCCTCGCGAGCTGGAGGCGATGTGTGCTGGCGTGTCTGATGTTTTGGGCTAACGGCCCATGGCCTTGCGTCTGAATGTGAGAGTGCGTGTCCTAGTGCGGGGCTAATGGTCATTGCCCATGCGAATAAGATCGCGATAATGAGGTAACGGCTAGAGGACATAGGGGAACTCCTTTATGTGCTGTGTTTTAGCGGGGGATTTCCTTTTGGCGTGGGTATCCCAATGGTCCTTTCTCGTTGTCATCGTGTCAATCTAATCAACCCCAGTTATGTATAAGTTGAGGTTAAATCACGAATAAGTGGTATCAACGATTACCCACCCCCAACCCGCCCAGGAGGGACTTCCTGTTTTGCGAGGATTCGCTGCTGAGCAGCTCATCCTCGAGCGCCAGAGGTTGAGGGTGAACACCGAAGGTGTGGATCAATGATAAAAAAACAGACATCTACGCACGAATTATTAATAACAGGGGGTAGTAAGCACGAAAAGACCCTTGAATGGCGGCCCCTGATCCTGTCGAAGGGTGGTCTCCCGCACGCTAAGATGTGTTTACTCGTTATTGTAATCACTTCTTAGACGGGGGGGGTGCAGGGGGCGACACTTCGGCTGCGCTCAGTGACCTAAAACCCCGAAAAAACATTATTTCGCTCAGCAAAGCTGAGCGAAATATAGAGATTTCAAAGGGCTGACGCCCTTTGAATCCCTGTTAAGCCCCCTGGCGTAGGAAGTGGTTACTAACACTTTATTTTCTCTACTTTGCCCTTTTTGATGGACATGCTATACTCTCGCGGTTCATACCGAGGTGGCGAAATTGGTAGACGCACTAGCTTGAGGTGCTAGCGGGGCGACCCTTGCAGGTTCAAGTCCTGTCCTCGGTACCATTTAAACTATAGTGTTAGCCTAAGGATAATCTCTTTGGGCTAACGTGTTTTTTACCCAGTATTTTCTGGGGATTTTGGGTTTCGGTTAGCCCCTTTGGGGTATTGAGGGGGTAAACGATGAATACGCCTGTTTCTTTTGGAACTTCTGGGCATAGAGGTATTGTCGGCGACGGATTTACACTTGCCCATGTGGCAGCGATTGCGAGTGGTGTTGCCGAGTGGCTCCGCTCTGTTGGCGCTCCGCTTTCTGTCGTTATTGGCTATGATAGCCGAAATGGGAATGATCCATCACGCGAGCCGGGGTCTTTTACCCATATTTTGGTAGAAACACTCTTGGATCATGGTATCGATGTCTTTTTTTCTCATGAGCCTATCCCGACGCCTGTGATGTCTTGGGTTGTGCGTGAAGATCGTTTGGGTGGGGCTTTGATTCTCACTGCATCTCATAATCCACCGCAATACAATGGCCTCAAATTTAATCCCCCGAATGGGGCGCCGGCCTCGGTTTCGGTGACTTCTGTTGTAGAAAAAAATGCGAATAATTATTTAAAAATACCTGTTGCCAGTGTTTATGCACCTGCGAAACTCACTGTAGTGGAAGACTTTTCGATGCGTTTTGCAGGGGGGATGTATCGTTGTTTGCGCGATCTATTGGGAGACTTAGATTTTTCCAGTACCCGTGTGTTGATTGATGCGGCGCATGGTGCCGTTTCTCAGACTTGGGCGTCTCTGTTTGCCCTGTTTGGTATTCGTGAATATGCCATTCTTTGTGATGAGCCGTTGACTGATTTTGGAGGCTTGGAACCCAATCCGACACATCCTAAGGCGTTTGGGCGTTTGCAGTCTGTTATCGCGTCTCAGCGTGAGTGGGGACGTTCTTGGGATTTGGCTATCGGCAATGATCCCGATGGTGATAGGCATATTGTTCTGGATGACTTGGGAAATCCCTTAACGCCAGAAGAAACAGCTGTGCTTATTTTGGAATTGTTATTGGCGGCAGGTAAACGACCTTTTGCAGTGGCGTCGACATTGGCCTCGTCGTCCTTGGTTCGTGTGGCTTGTGAGGCCCATGGTATTCCGTATAGAGAGACAGCGGTTGGTTTTAAGTATTTTGCACCTGTTTTTGAAGAAGCGGATGCTGCGGGTGGTTTTGCGATGGGCGTTGAGAGTTCGGGTGGTTTTTCTATTTCCAGTCATACCTATGAAAAATGTGGTTTTTTGCCATTGATACTTGCCCATTATTTACAGACAACAGGTAAGCCACTATCGGTTTTACGACAATCACTTTCACGCTATGGGACATTTGTTTTTTCGGAATCTTCATTTGCGTTTGAGCCCTCAAAAAAACCAGACCTGATCCGTTTTTTTGCTGAAGTGGAAGCCACCTCTTTAACAGTTTTGATTTCACCAGATGCGTCGGATAAGACGCTACATATTGATCGTCGGGATGGCCTGAAAGTGACCTTGTCGTG
>JAGYJO010000259.1 GCA_018402095.1 bacterium | reverse complement strand
ACTCGAATTTTTGGCCCCTGCAAATCTAGCATAATACCAATATGTTTATTGACACTTTTCGCTGTATTTCTAATAAGGTCCACTGCAGACTGCAATGTTTCTGGTGACGGTCTATGCGATGCATTCAAGCGAATAACATTTGCACCATTCAAAAACATATTTCGCAAAACATCGACAGACTCTGATGCAGGGCCAAGAGTTGCAATGATTTTGGTACGCTTACTAAACAATTCTTGTCGGGACATGGGAACTCCTCTTTGGGTATTAAAAAATATTAGTTAGATAGTGACGATTGCATAACAATCGATTTCAATTGTGCAACAGACTGCGAAACAGTAAAAGGAAAAGGCATTTGAAAAACAATATCGGCCATTTTTTCATACAAAGCCTGCCGTGTCGTCATCAATGCAGAAATTGTTTTTTCACCCGCCATAACAATACCCCGTTGGTCCAAACGTTTGACACGTGAACGGATATTGTCAGGACTATCTTTGAGGTAGACCACACAGGCTATTCGCTTCAGATTCGCCATGCCAGATTGGCAATAAACAGCGCTACCACCCGTAGCAATCACATGTTTTTTTAAATTCATTTTAGCCAAAACAGCATCTTCTTTTTCTAAAAAAACAGTTTCCCCATAAGCATCCAAAAGCGCCTGTGGATGCTTACCCGTCTCTTGCTTCAAAAGAATATCTGTATCCACAAAAGAATAGCCAACTTCTTGTGCAAATGCTTTTCCTATCGTGGACTTTCCGACACCGGAAAGTCCAATAAATGCGATATTAGGCTTGTCCATTAGCGCAATAATATATCGTCAAAATGAATACCTCTAAGACGTTTTGTACTCTCAACCATGGCATCTGAAGACAATGGCGGAAACCCCAAAGAGTCCGCATAAATCTGCCCAGCATGGGTCATCCACCAAATCAAATCAACCAAAGACCGAGACCGATTGATATCTCCAGAGTTCTTTTGATCACGATAAACAACGATGTAAGAATAACCCGTAATAGGATACGCATACACATCCGATTCAGACGGTTTTTCAATAGTCTTAAACGAGGACTCTATCGCCGTCAAACTAGGCTGAACATACGTACCTGAAAAATTACGAACAGCCGCAATACTAACGTCATAATCCACCGCATAATGCCATTCAGAATAACCAATAGACCCTTCACGCGCCAAAACACCCGTCACCATCGTTTTGTTACCAGACACATACTGAGCGCCTTTGAGCGTCAACGTACTAGACAACCCCACATCCTCGGCCCAGGAGTTTGAGGCACGGGTGAGGTACGATGTCAGAAGGGACGTCGTACCGCTACGGTCTCCCCTCAAAAAAACAGTAATCGGCATGTCAGGAAGAACTACGGTTTGATTTTCTTCTTGAATACGGGCATGATTCCAGTTTGTTATTTTACCCTGAAAAATATCAGAAATAACAGCAGGAGACAGTTTCAAAACCAGATTTCCCGGTAAATGATAAATAATCGCAACAGCCCCTATCGTCACGGGAATCTGCACAAATTCATTTGAAAACTTAGATTCACAACAATCTTGGATATCCGAAACAGCGAAATCCACTGACTTTGATGCCAATGCAGCCAATCCTTTGCCAGACCCTATTGAATCATAGGTGATAGCATGACCGGTTTCTTTGTAATACTGTGCAAACATTTTTTGAAATAAAAGCGTGGGAAACGTCGCACCCGCACCTTTAAATTCCTGAGCGCCTACAGGTACCACTAAAAAAAGACACACTATAAATATATAAAATCCGCGCATATTAACTCCTAAAAACGTCGAAAGTAGAGATTTTTAAACTGTGCAAACTCACTGCGAAATTCCTTCAATTCTCGCTGAGAATCCCGAAGCTCTTGCCGTGTTCGTGCAAGATCTTGCTGCAAAACTTGAATAGCCTCTTGGTGTCGAAAAACCACACTAGAAAGTTCTAAATCACCCAAAGAAGCTGTCGATTGCACCGGC
>JAGYJO010000258.1 GCA_018402095.1 bacterium | reverse complement strand
ATAGCTTTTGCGTGGTCCTCGTTTAGGGTTGATTCTGAGTTTAACGCAGAAATTGTAGTCACAATGGCGTCCTGAAGTGGCGTTGGTAATGACAACGGTATTGTCCGTGTCCTGCTGGTTTTTAGATTGGGGTGATGTGCCTCAAAAATACTTTTTTTGAACTCTGGATCTGCGAACCGTGCCACGAGAGCCGCTTTGGGATCTGTTATCCAGCTATCCGAAACTCCTTTTGCTCCGACTGCTATTCTTTTTTTCATGGTTTCTCTTTTGCCCGTTTTTGGGGATGCTTAATCATACCTATTATTTCATTAATGGGGTATCGGAGGTGCATGCCGTAATTCCGTTTAAGACCAATGGCGTAGGCACTGGTTGACGCTCGTTATGCTAGTTTCATTGTGTTGAGAATGTCTATGAAAAAGGTCTGTGACCAGATATTCAATCGAGAGGCATCTTTTAAAAAAGGCATGATATCTTCCTTTGCCAAAGCGATGTCTAGTGTCTGTATCCTGGCTTTTAAAAGATCGTGAAGGGTATGCGGCGTCAGAACGGTCCCTTCGCTTAGATGGCCTGTTTGCCATAACCGTGCGCTGAGATGTTGAAGATTTGGAGATACGCCATTTTTCACAAACCAAATAAAATCATACCAATCGCGTCCTTTGACGCGATTGCCCCATTTTCGACACAATAGGGCATGTATTTTTCCTGCAAATAAATCGGGGAGGGTGTATGTCCTCACATAAAACTCACTGGGATGTAAAATCAATTTGCTTTCTGTCTCAAAGTAAGGCGGCGGATCTGTGTCGATTTTAAACTTAATTTTGAGGGTTTTGAACGGACCTCTTTTTTGAAAGCGAATTAGATAATCAAACTGGGTTGTATTGGCTTTAATAAACGCAGATTGTACAGCGCCTTCAGTGACTTTGATTTTGGAGGTGACACTGACGTCAAAGCCAAAGCTTTGGAGTTCTAGTTGAACGGCTTTGTTGTACGAAGACAGGTCGAAGGCTGGCGTGGGTGTGAGTAGTGAGAAATCTAAGTCTTCTGAAAACCTGTCCAATCCGTACAAAATTCGCAATGCGGTGTCGCCATAAAAGGCAGATTTTTCAAAAAACTTCGCTCTCCATAACCCCTGTAATGCGATTTCTTGAATGATTTCTTTCAACGCGTTTTCAAAATCGCGTTCGGCGTTTAGAGGATAGCGACTTAACATTTTTTGAATGGCCATATTCATTTTAGCGTCTCCCTGTAGCGATGGAGTAAAGCCACGTTGCTTTGTTTTGAATACGCCTGTGCAATCGCTACAAAACGTGTTTTGCTTAATTTAACAATACTTTCTGGCTCTATTCGCAGCGCGTCGTGGAGCCAACTCTGTACAGCCTCTAATGTGTGTAACGGTGGCAATCTATTGATCATGTCTACCAAAGCTTTTTCCGGGGTTGCCATCAATACATGTCTATTGGGATATAGTTCGACTTGCGTTATGCCAGGGATGTATTGGGCTGTTTTGATATGATGATAAATAAATCGCCCAACAGGTGTTTCAAATTGAGCGTCTCTTTTGGGTGTCATGCTGATGGTGGCTTCTACACGTTCGGGGATGAGCCCGTAATAGGCGAGTGCTGTTTCGCATGACAGGTAAGACGGGCCGTAAATCCAATGCGCCAAAATCGCATGCGAAAAAGGGGCTGCGCCGACCTCTGGTCCAAAAACGTAAATGCCTTTTTTGACTCTGATAATGTCCCCATTACGAATGAGCTTTGAAATTTGGTTTCTGGGGTTGGCGTAGCCGGAGAGAGCACCCGTTAAGGCAATGTAGTCAAATTCGCTATACCCATTCCAAAATGAAACCTAGATTTTCAATGTGAATAAAGGAGATGTAGGTCCAAGCCAATAAACTGGCGGAGCTCCGCCTTGAATTCGAGGGAATCGTTTGAGAAAAAGGCCAAAATGGCGCGTTTGAAATCGGCAAACTTTTCGTAGTAGATGTTGTTGA
>JAGYJO010000257.1 GCA_018402095.1 bacterium | reverse complement strand
GTTTGGAGAACATGGCTCTGGCTTTTTCGCCCCCAGACAAGACTTTTGTCATTTTGAGAACAGCATCTCCAGAGAACAACATACGGCCCAAGAGACCACGAACATATTGGACGTCGTCGCTGGTATCGTACTGCGTGAGCCAGTTGATAAGGCTGGTATCGCTATCAAAAAAATCGCTGTTATCTTTCGGGAAGTATCCGGGAGAAATGGTGGATCCCCAAGAAACTGTGCCACTGTCAGGGACAATGTTTCCCGCCAAAATTTCCAATAGTATTGTTTTGGAGAGAGAGTTTTGGCCTACCAATCCGATTTTATCCTCTTTGTGCATGGTGAACGAAACATTGGATAATACGCGTTCGCCATTGATGCTGTGGGACAGTTTTTCGACAGTGAGAACATCGCCGCCACATGGTCGTTTGGGCTTGATCTGGATAAATGGTGATTGGCGTGAGCTGGTGGGCATGTCTTCAGGTCTGAGCTTCTCAATGAGTTTTTTACGTGAAGTAGCTTGCTTGGATTTGGAGGCATTGGCGCTAAATCGACGCACAAAATCTTCCAATTCTTTGATCTTTTCTTCGTTCTTTTTTGTTTGGTCTTTGCGTTGCTTGGCGGCCAATTGGCTGGATTTTTCCCAGAAATCATAGTTGCCGAGATAGGTTTTGATTTGTTTGTAATCCAAATCTGCAATGTGGGTACAGACTTTGTTGAGAAAGTGACGGTTGTGAGAAATGACGATAACGGTATTCTCAAAGTTCATCAAAAAGTTTTCGAGATGGAGTACAGAATGATAGTCCAATTGGTTCGTCGGTTCATCCAATAGCAAAATATCAGGGTCCCCAAAGAGGGCCTGTGCCAATAGGACACGTACTTTTTGGCCGGATTCCAATTCTTCCATGGTTTTTCTGTGAAGGTTCTCTGAAATACCGAGTTCACTGAGAAATTTGGCGGCGTTGGCTTCTGCGGTATAGCCATCGAGTTCACCATACTGTTCGGCCAATTCGCCGGCACGCAAACCGTCTTCGTCTGTCATGTCGGTTTTGGCATAGATGGACTCTAGTTCGGCATAGATTTTGTATAATTCTGCATGTCCCATGAGAACGGTATCGAGTACGGGGAATTCATCGTATTCAAATTGGTTTTGTTTGAGTACCGCAATTCGTTTGTTGGGTTCGATGCGAACAGCACCGCTAGACGGGTCTATATCGCCGGAGAGAATTTTGAGAAAGGTGGATTTGCCAGCACCATTTGCACCGATGAGACCGTAACAGTTGCCAGGTAAAAATTTGACATTAACATCTTCAAATAGGGTGGTTCCGCCGAAGGACAGGGTCAGGTTTTCTGTGTGAATCATAGTGAGAGTATCCTAGCGCAGGGTGCGGCGGGGCGTCTAATGGGTGCTGAAATGGTGGTGTGGTATTGCCCAAATCCCATAGAGGCGGCGACGGACTATTTTTTTGACCAGTTATTTAGCCACATTTCAGGGAATTCTTTTTTTATAGAGCTTGCACCATTGGAAACAAACACTGTTGCGTCGGACTCCATGCTGCCAGGAACAAGTATGGCCTTAATTCCATGGCCTAAGTTTACTTCTAATATGCCATTGTGTCCGCTAGTCCATGTAATAGGCCTTTTCTCAACTATTTTCATGGCCTGATTCAAAACCTTAGGAGCTGATTTCTTTCCGGCAGAAAATATTTGTAAACCAATTCCAACTATCGAGCCTGCCATATTTTTTCCTCCTGTTAGTGATTAGCGGGCACTTCAGTGTATTTTACGCCTACTTCAGGATCAAAAGCAAGTCCAAACAGAGGGATTTTGCCTATTTGGTTTACGTAGTTTGGGGGGACTTTCGTTGGGGCTGCTCTGGATAGGCTGTCATTTACTTTTTTATTTGGCTTGGAAGCGCTTTTAGCTATTTCTTCCATGCTATGTTGGAAATTTAATCCTCTACTCATGTTTTTTTCAATAAGATCTAAATATGATAATCCTAAAAAATTGTTAT
>JAGYJO010000256.1 GCA_018402095.1 bacterium | reverse complement strand
TCGCGGTATATCTTTTCTACCGTGGTATGGCGGAGTTCTCCGTGTCGCTGTTTTTGCGCCAGCTTCGCGATGTCTCTTTGGGGCGCTTGAGCCTGTTTGTTCTGCCGTTTGGCCTAGGGTTATGGGTGAAATGGTTGCGGTGGGTGTTGTGTATTCGCTATGTCGACCCGACGGTGTCGGGGCATGCGGTGTGGCGTGCGCAGCTTTGGGGGTATTGCGCGAGCAACACCTTGCCGTTTAAGGCGGGTGAAGCTGTGAAGCTTGGTGTTCTCAAGAAAAAAGGACATGCGGTTTTGCCGCTTCTGCCGACCATTGCCTTGGATCGTTTTTGGGATGGGGCTGTGCTTTTGGTTTTGTTGCTGGCCGCGTTGCCCTTTTTTGCTGTGGCCCCATGGGTGCGGGATATGGCGGTTTTAGCCGCCGCTTTGTTTGTTGGTGGGTTGGTGGTTTTTTGTGGTGTGGTTTTGTTTTTGCCGATTTTCGCAGCTTCGCTGCGAAAAAAGAAAAATCATCCAAAGGGCTTCGCCCTTTGGGATCCGTTTGCGCCTGCGGCTGAGGATGGGTCTGGGTTCCCCAGTCCATCCGTGTCGAGTGCTCGCGAAGCTCTGAGAGCACGCCGAGACAGATATAAACGCTTCGCCCTTTGGAGCCCGTTTCAATCCATTTTTCGGGGTTTGCTTGCTTTGCGATCTTTTCGCTTGTGGGCTGTGTTGGCGGGTTTGTCGGTGTTGAATTGGGCCGCTGAAATCGCCTGTTTTGCCGTGGTGTTTTGGGCTTTTGGATTAACGGTGCCTATTGCGGCTTCGGTGATTGCAGTTGCTGCTGTCAATTTTGCTGGGTTGGCGATTTCGGTGCCGGCCTCGATTGGTGTGTTCGAGTTTTGCGTGGTCATGGTTTTGGTGTCTGTGGGACTCTCTCAGGGGGCGGCTTTTGGTATAGCGCTGGTGCTGCACGCGTTGGTGGTGTTGCCGGTGTTTTTGGTGGCGGGTCTGGTATTCGCTGTGGATATGTTTGGCGGGGATCGTCGTGGCTCGGTGTGATCCCGGGGTGCTTGGGCATCATGCGATTTTGCGTCCCTTTGTGGCGAGTTTGTTGGACCTAGATCCTGCGGCTTATGTGGATCAGCATGTGATTCTTGATGGCTTTCTATCCAAGTCTGAACGGGATGCTTGTGTGTCGGTGTATGACAACGCCGTGTCTGTTTTGAAGGGGCGTGTTCAGCTTCAGTTGGAAGACTTGGGTGTGCAGTCTGTCGCCAAGCGGGAGGCTATTTTGAATGCGGTTGATAGCTATGACGTGGTGGTGCCCTTGTGTAGCTATGTCGGGATTCCTTATGCTCGGATTTTGCAGGAAATGGGCGTGATTTCCAATTGGTCTGTGGTGGCGGCACCTGCTGGGTTGGGTGTTGTGGCCGGGTCTGCGGATCAGCGCGCGTTATCCGAGGCACAGTCGACGCAGTTGTCCGGTCTGACGGGGGTGTCTTTTTCTGAGCCATTGTTTTTTTACAAAGGAAAGCCGGGCGCACCGGAGGAATCAGCCCGGGCATGGCATATCGATATGACAGCGACGGTGTATACGGTGACGTTTTCGGATAGGGCGGGTTGTACAGCGTATGTGCCGTTGCCTCATTTTGACGCGGCGGTATTGGTGGATTTGTGTGCGCCACCACGGCCGATTTCGCCGACTGTTTTGCGCGCAGAGTTGGCACGGTTGGTAGATGCGGTGATTGTGCGTGTGTTGAATGATGACGCGAATGCACAATGGATAGCGACGTATAGTTGTCAGACAGAGCCGAACGTTGTCTATGAAGGGCTGCCGAATAGCTATTATCACAGGTCGCCTCGGACGGCGTCTGAGCGGTTGCATGTGGTGGTGGTGGTGGCGTAGTTTGTGTATTTTGATTTTTGTTGGAAAGGGTAATGTCTGGATCTAATGAATAGATACCAGGGTTATAGGAAAATAATCGCCATGAGGGCTCCGGCTATGGGTGAGGTCGATAAACCCGAAAAATGCAGTTGAGATTTAAAAATGGGCTTTTC
>JAGYJO010000255.1 GCA_018402095.1 bacterium | reverse complement strand
AGCGCGTGTGGTTTGGCGAATACGAGTACAAGAACCACCTCCCACGTGCCGTGGGTACTCCTCCTTAGTAAGGAGGAGAGTTTTGAATGTGTTAATTCCCCGCCTTACTAAGGAGGGGTGCCCGCAGGGCGGGGTGGTTCTTCAGACTTGGGTAATTCGGTGAAAACCCAACCACACCAAAAAAAACACAAAAAAACCTCAAACAACGTTTGAGGTTTAAAATGAACTCTATAAATAATGGCTGGGGAGGAAGGATTCGAACCCTCGCATGGCGGTACCAAAAACCGCTGCCTTACCACTTGGCGACTCCCCAATAACAGATCTGCGTGAAGGACCGGGCTACTATAGCAAAGCTTATTTGTTTTTTGAAGCCCAAAATGTGAGAGACTTGCTCATCAACGCCGTGGCCGGAGAGCCTTCTGTTCTCCGTATTTGTTTTGACGTCGCTCCATCAACGGCGGTATTTATTGAAATATAAGATAACCCATCGCAAAAAGAAACGTGGAGCGGATGCCTTTGGAAGATCATAGTTGTCGCGGCATGCTGCGCGAGCAGGCTCCCCGGTCGGACGAGGCAAAGCAGGATCCTCCCTCATCCACAGGCGCAGTCACATATGAGGACTATGCTCCCGCCGCGATTTGAAATCCGGGTGTCATTCCATGCGACTATTCCAGTTCCTCTGGATAGGCGTCATAGAAATCTCATCCTTGAGGAACGGATCCCCTCATTGGGGATTGTATTTTGGAACGGGTATACCTGTGGGGTTTGCTAAGCCTTTCTTGTGTGGCGTCGAGTAGAATCCGAAATTGGGCCCTTTTGGAGCAAAAAACCACACCACTGATCCTGAATCGTTTCTGCTATCACTAGGAATCCCGCGGCGAGATAGGCCCTCAGTACCTCATCGTGCCAGGTTTCCCATATTCCAGAGAGGATTAGTGTGCCGCCGGGGGTGACCCACTGGGCCAGTCTCGGAGCCAGTGGCAATTGGATGTCTGTGGGCAGATTGGCGATGATGAGATCTGCGGGACTCTTGGGTGTTTGTGTGAGCGCATCGGATTCGTAGAAGGTACACCCTAGCTTGTTTTCCCGACTGTTGTCGGTGGCGCGGGCGATAGACGCGGGGTCAATGTCGCTGCCCGTGACATCTGCAGTTGGGAACCGGTGCTTTGCGATGAAAGCCAGAATCCCGGAGCCTGTGCCGATGTCGAGAATTGTGTCTGGGGTGGGGATTTTGATGTCTTGGAGGTATTGGCCGCAAATCGCGGTGCTGGGGTGATGTCCGTCTCCAAACACGGCGTCAGGATTGATGTAGAGTGGGGTTTTGTCTGGATGTTGCGCGGATTGACCTATTGGAATGATTTCAAATTGACCGATGATCAGGCTGTCGGATTGTGTGCAGGTGGCTGCGGTGAGCCAGTCGTTGTCGCTAATCGTTTCCACGCTGTAGGCGTCACGGTGATCGATGTCTAGGTCACTGATGGCTTCGAGTCGGATGTTTGTGTCGGTATCTGTGTGGGCGGTGACGCTCCATACCCCTTTGGCAAAAAGACGGTCAGAAAGAGCGTCGCTTTCGGCGGGGCGGCAATGGTACCAGGCACGGAGGTAGGAAACGCTAGTCATGTGCTGTCACTCTAGCTAGTCTTCTGTGAAAAATAAATTAATTTTTTTTCTTAACAAATCTTTCCAAGTTGTCTTGTTTCATATGCAGCCCCCCTTTATACTTCTATTACTATGAATTTTTCTATTAAAGACCTAGACCATTTAGCCCAATTATCGCATCTCACCCTGTCGAACGCTGAAAAAGAAGCCTTTGCCCCTCAAATTGATCATGTATTGGATTATATGGCCAAATTGTCTGAAGTGACGATTGACCCTGCTGTGTTGGCGTCTGTACCTGTGCCTCAGATGCAGTTGCGTGATGATGTTGTGACATCAACGCCGATGCCCCTTCTGGCAGATAATGCGCCTGACTGGGATGCGGCGTCTCACGCTTTTTTTGTTCCCAAAATTTCCAACTAACCCCCTGCTGAGGAGTCCCACATGTC
>JAGYJO010000254.1 GCA_018402095.1 bacterium | reverse complement strand
AAACCACAAAAGCCTCTGGAAACTATCAGCTCATTGAAACCGAAAGCGCGCTCAAAGCACTGCTCCCCAAACTCAGCAAGGGCTTCGCTATCGACGTTGAAACCAGCACACTATCCCCCTTTGACGCCACATTGCTTGGGATTGCCATTAGCCCGATACAGGGAGAGGCCGTCTACATTGTCATTAGCGACGGTGCAGACACCCAGATGCCGCTCTTTGCCACGGAAACAGAATCTGTGCGGAGCCCCTTACTGGACATTCTCAAGCCTGTATTGGAAGACAAAGACATTCCAAAGACGACCCATCATGGCAAATACGAATGGTTGGTTTTCAAGCAACAAGACATCACCTTACGGGGCATTCAAAATGATTCGTTGTTGGCCGCACACCTCCTCTATCCTATGGAAAAGTTAAATCTCAAAGCCTTGGTGCAAGCGCATCTCCATGTCCAAATGATCACCTTCGAAGAAATCTCTGGCAAACACAAAACACTCGCCCATCTCTCTCCGGCAGAAGTTCTCCCCTATGCCGCAGCAGATGCCGATTACACCGGACAGTTATCTCAGTTTTTCGAAGACAAGCTCAGTGAATTAAAGCTAGAAGACTTGTATCGCAATATCGAGCTCCCCATTCAAACCCTTCTCGCAGAGATGGAAAACAACGGGGTCAAAATCAACACAGCGCATTTGGAAACCCTCGAAAATGACTTCAACGCACAGGTCCAAGAAGCCGAAAAAACCATTTTTGAGATGGCCGGGCATCCGTTTAACATTGGATCTCCGAAACAACTCGCAACTGTATTGTTTGAAGAGTTTGGCCTGCCTTCCGGCAAAAAAACAAAAACAGGGTATTCCACCAATGTGGATGTTTTGGAGGCCTTGGCCCCAAGTCACCCCATCGCCAATAGCCTACTCCGCTATCGCAAACTAGAAAAATTACTCAACACGTATATTCGTACCTTGCCGAAGCTAATTCACCACAAAAGCGGATTGATCCACACGTCTTTCAACCAAACAGGTACATCGACAGGACGTTTTTCATCCACCAACCCCAATCTCCAAAACATCCCCATACGGGACCCTGAAGGCATGGCGATTAGAGGGGCTTTCGTCTCCCGTTTTCCCGGCGGCAAGATCGTGTCTGCCGATTATTCTCAAATCGAGCTCAGGGTCATGGCCCATCTCTCCGAAGACCCCACCATGGTCGCGGCCTTTCATGCCGGTGCAGATATTCATATCGCCACAGCCGCCATTGTGTTCGACATACCCGAAGACAGCGTCACAAAGGAACAACGCTATCAGGCCAAAGCGGTCAATTTTGGTCTCATCTATGGCATTTCGTCTTTTGGGCTTTCTCAAAACCTCGGCATTTCGCGTAGCGAGGCCAAAACCTTGATCGACAACTATTTCGCGCAATTCCCTGGCGTAAAGAACTTCATGAATGACAGCATCGCCGGTGCGACAGAATCTGGGTATGTCACGACCATGCTCGGCCGTATTCGCCCTATCCCAGAGCTACAAAACGGCGGTGCCCAACGACAGTTCGGGGAACGTATCGCGATCAACACCCGCGTACAAGGCAGTGCCGCCGACCTCATGAAGCTGGCCATGCTGCGTGTCGACGCCGCACTCAAAGCCAAGAATTCCAAATCATTGCTCTGCATACAAGTCCACGACGAACTTGTACTCGACGTACATCCCGATGAACTGTCATGGATTCCGGATCTACTCACCGCCGAAATGGCCGCAGCCGCCACCCTCAAGGTGCCTTTAAAGTCGGATGTGGCTATTGGGGAGAACTGGGCGGAGGTTTCGGGGTAGGCACTTTTGAAAAGCCCACCCCCTTCCCCCTCCCAGGAGGGGCCTTTTTTTTATTTCAAAGGATTCGCGACTGCGTCACTCATCCTTTGAATCCTTGGGAGTTTGAGGGCAAGTCCGCCGTAGCGCTAGCAAAGGTGGCCGCAGCCCTCAAAAATTCATTCCCCTCCCAGGAAGGGAATGAATTTTTATTTCAAAGGATTCGCGACTGCGCCGCTCACCCTTTGAATGCTTGGGAGTTTG
>JAGYJO010000253.1 GCA_018402095.1 bacterium | reverse complement strand
AGATCACCTGGGAAATTCCTAATGTGTCTGAAGATGCTGTGCGCAATTTGGATGAAAATGGGATTATTCGGGTTGGTGCGGTTGTAAAAGCCGGCGATATTTTGGTTGGTAAAGTGACACCAAAGGGTGAAACCGAGCCGCCAGCAGAAGAGAAGCTTTTACGGGCTATTTTTGGAGACAAAGCACGTGATATGAGAGATACCTCTCTGCGGGTATCTTCTGGTGGGTATGGCAAGGTTATTGGTGTGCGTGTTTTTTCGAAAGAATCAAAAGACACCCTTCCTCCTGGTGTGAGTTGCATTGTTCGTGTTTATGTTGCGCAACTTCGCAAGGTTTCTATTGGGGATAAAATGGCGGGGCGACATGGTAACAAAGGTGTTATCTCTACTGTTTTGCCTGAAGCTGATATGCCTTTCTTGCCTGATGGTACTCCCGTTGATGTTGTTTTGAATCCCCTGGGTGTTCCTTCTCGTATGAACGTTGGGCAGTTATTTGAAACTTTGTTGGGTATGGCTGCAAAAGTCTTGGGCCAGAGTTACGAAGTGCAGTTGTTTGATGAGATTTTTGAAGAATTGGCATCTGTTAATAAAGTGAGTGAGAAATTATTAGAAGCTGCGAGTTTAGAGGGCTTTGATTGGTTAAGTACTACGGGTAAGGTGCCATTGCGAGATGGTAGAACTGGCGACTTGTTTGAGCGTCCGGTTACTGTGGGTTGTATGTATATGTTGAAGTTGATCCATTTGGTTGAAGACAAAATTCATGCGCGTTCAACAGGGCCGTATTCTCTTGTTACGCAACAGCCATTGGGCGGAAAAGCACATTATGGTGGTCAGCGTTTCGGGGAAATGGAAGTTTGGGCCTTGGAGGCCTATGGCGCGGCTTATACATTGCAGGAAATGTTGACTATCAAGTCAGATGATTTAACCGGTCGTTCTAAAGCATATGAAGCCATTATTAAGGGTAAAGGGTTGTCTCGTCCCGGTACTCCAGAGTCGTTTAGAGTATTGTTACGTGAGTTGCGATCTATTGCTTTGGACGTTCGTATTAAGTCTGTTGATGGTACAGAGGTGGATACGCGCTAATGAGCTTGAAGGAGTCTTTGATGTTGGCAACAAATTCGAGTGATTTTGATTATTTGGAAATAGGCTTGGCCTCTCCAGACCGGATTCGTTTCTGGTCTTATGGAGAGGTTGAGAAGCCTGAAACAATTAACTACCGTACTTTCAAACCAGAAAGGCGGGGGTTGTTTTGTGAGAAGATTTTTGGTCCTGTTAAAGACTGGGAGTGTTCTTGTGGGAAATATAGACGCGTCAGATATCGTGGTATCGTATGTGAGCGTTGTGGTGTTGAAGTAACTCATTCTAAAGTTCGTCGTGAGCGTATGGGGCATTTAGAGTTAGCTGCGGATGTGTGTCATATTTGGTTTTTGAAGGGTATCCCTAGTTATATAGGCCTTCTTTTGGATATGTCTTCAAGACAATTGGAGGAGGTTATTTATTATGACTCTTTTATTGTTTTGGAGGTGGACCCTGAATTAGATGCGCTTCTTCAACCTCGTCAAACATTGGGGACCTCTGAGTGTGCTGAACTTCGTGAGAAATATGGTAATAAGTTTAAAGCTGAGATGGGTGCAATGGCCATTAAAAAGCTTTTGGCAGCCATGGATTTGCGTGTTTTAGCGAATGAGTTAAGAGAAGCGCTTACGACGGTTAAAGGTCAAAAGCGTCTTAAAATTACGAAAAGATTGCGTATCGTAGAGGCGTTGTTTAAGTCTGGTAATCGTCCAGAGTGGATGATTTTAGAAGCTGTTCCGGTTATGCCACCTGATTTGCGTCCGATGGTTCAGCTAGAAGGTGGGCGCTTTGCCACATCAGACTTGAATGATTTGTATCGTAGAGTTGTTAATCGTAACAACCGTCTAAAGCGTCTTATTGATATTGGTGCGCCAGAGATGATTGTTCGCAACGAAAAACGTATGTTGCAAGAGTCTGTGGATGTATTGATTTCCAATGGTAAGCGTGGCCGTTCTGTTACTGGGTCAAATGGGCGTCCTTTAAAATC
>JAGYJO010000252.1 GCA_018402095.1 bacterium | reverse complement strand
AAATCATTAAAAACAACCAGTCGATTGCCATCAGATACAATCAAATCGCTACTGGGCAATACCAAGACAGCCTCAGGATTTGACAAGGTATCTTGGACATCACCCCAAGACCCAAAACTACGCGAAAAAACAGACCCCTGAAACTGCTGAACCCGATGGTTTCGGGAATCCACCACCCAAACAGTCCCTCTATCCACAGCCAATCCTTTGGGCATATCAAAAAAACCATCAAACAAACCAAATTCACCGATACGCGATTGCGGCATCCCATCATTGCTATACTGCAATAACCGATGATTGCCAGCATCTGTCACCCAAACAGACTGCCCCTCAATCGCAATACCCCATGGGGTATCCAAGGGCTGGCCCCCATCACGAACCGGCTGAAAACTATCCCATTGCATAAAATAGAAATCCGTTTTGACAATTCGATTGTTGCCAGAATCTGCAATATAGAGAGACTGACTATCGCCAGAAATACCCCTAGGCGTATGAAAATAACCCAAGACAGAGCCAAATCCCCCGACACGGTCTTCCAGCCGATACTGAAGCGTTAACCCTTCATAAGCTGCCGGCTCAGCCCCACTCCCCAACACAAACACAGCCCCCCAACAAACGAAGAAGAACACCAAACCCGCTTGCACAACACGACGGTTCACAATGCCACCCCTATAGAAAAACGACTACTTTCACCAAAACGACGTGCAGACGACCCAACAAAAGCATAATCCACAGATACAGACCCAAGCTGTATGCCAAAACCAGCTGTCATATGGGTTTGCTGATACCCCCCTCTCAAGAAAAAAACATCCCCAAAATTCAACGCCAGTCCAAGACGCCCATACCCTGCATAAGACGATTTGGGCAGTAGCACCCACTCTCCCATCACCGATAAAAACCCATGCTGATACGACAAACCGGTATGCCATTCAGGAATAAACACACCACTATGTGCCGTAGCCCATTTTTCTTGGGACAGTAAATTCCGAAAGTACATACCACAGGTCCACGAATCATCCAAAGCGCCATAAATACCAGGCGTGACGCTATAACCATAAGCATGGGCCCCAGACACATCCGACAATCGTTTGGTATACCCCATGACCGACACCCCCACAGACCAGTCTGAGGAAATCGGTATAGCAGTTGCCGCGACAACCCCATTCACCTCATAGTTGGCAAAAGAATCCGGTTCTATATCTGTATTTCCACCCACATTCTCAGATGCCACCAAAGGAATATTCCCCGCCTGTAGCTGCAACCATGTCAACGAAATCGGGCTATCCCACAGAGAAAACAAGGTCGTTAAGGCAAAGAGATCCACTTGATCCGCCACTTTCCCTTGAAATGAATACAAATAAGCTGACTCACGCTTGGGTACCGTAGCCGGGTTGTAAAACCCCCCAAAACTGTTGTCTTTTTTCGCTGACACCGCCTCACCCAAAGAGACCTCAGACGCCGCAAAACCAACAGCAAACAGATCCAACGATTCACCACCAACAACGTCAGCAGCCATCGCCAGAGAACCGTGTAGCACAAAAAGAAAAACCATTAACAACCGCAAAAAAACACCCCGAAATAAAATCACATGTAACTATCTAGCCCCTACGAGATCCAAATAGCAAAGCCCTTTGGCATCTCTTTGATTGCTCGCCGTTGGCGAGCAATCGGGAATTTTTAAAAGTTCTGGAGCCCTTTTGATCCCCCTAAGGGCCAGATAGTTATAATCACGTTATGTTTTACGAAATAAAAAACAAATGGATAATATCAGTGATTAAGCATAATTGTAATGGTTATTTTTAAAAATAAACGTTACATCAAAACAATCACACACCCGCCAATAACGCCATACACATACAAACCAATTAAAGCTAAACTAGCCGCATGTCATTCACCCTATTTTGTACAGCCAGCAGTATTGGCGCGGCGCTGGTCATCGCTATTGCCCAATGGTTGGGGAAACCCACATGGGGACGAAGCTTGCTCTCTGTCATCGCCATACTCTACGCGGCACTCACCTGGTACTGCGGACGCGTTTTTTTAGTCTGGCAGGCGCCACGGGTGA
>JAGYJO010000251.1 GCA_018402095.1 bacterium | reverse complement strand
TACGTCGCAAAGCCGACTCACCCTGCACCCCCGTCTAGGAAGTGCTTACATATGTGGGCGTGTCTGCTTGTCCCAAATTTAGGATCTCTTTGCTATACTTCACGATTATGATGAGTTTATTTTCTTTTTTGCAGGCATCGCCGACCGTTGTGTGGTGTGCTGTGGGTATTTTGATTTTGTTGTTCGAGTTTTTTGCACCGGCATTTATTTTGTTTTTCTTTGGGTTTTCGGCCATCGTGGTTGGGCTTCTTTGCTTGATTGTGCCCTTTACGCTCAATGCGCAACTGGCGATTTTTATTGTCTTATCTATCGTGAGTGTGGTGGTGTTGCGACGTCGATTTACGGCGTTATTTTACGGGAAGTCAGATTTTTCTGTGGATCAATCGGATGCGTATACGGGGAAGCGCGTGACGGTCATTTTGCCGATCTCGCCAGAGATGCCTGGGAAAGTGGCATTTCAAGGAAGTTCTTGGACGGCGATGTCCGAAGATGTTTTGTGTGAGGGTGATCCTGCGATGGTATTACGAAAAGACAACATTTCGTTGTATGTCAAAGCGATCAAAAAAGGAGTGGAAAAATGACAGGAAGTACAGTGCTTTTGTTCGGTTTTGCAATTTTAGTATTGGTCGCTTTTTTGAAAACGGTTCGCATTGTGCCTCAGCGATCGGCCTTCGTGGTGGAACGCTTGGGGAAATACCATGGCACTTTGTTGGCGGGGTTTCATATTTTGATTCCCTTTGTTGACCGTGTTGGCTATATTCACACGCTCAAGGAACAGGCGATTGATGTGCCCTCTCAGGTTTGTATTACCCGTGACAATATATCTGTAGAGGTTGATGGTATTTTGTATTTGCAGCTAATGGATCCCCAAAAAGCGTCTTATGGTATTGATAATTATCACTTTGCAGCTTCCCAATTGGCGCAGACTACCATGCGTTCCGTGATTGGTAAGTTGGAATTGGACAAAACCTTTGAAGAACGGGATCTCATCAATGGCCAAATCGTGGATGCTGTAGACAAAGCGTCGGATCCTTGGGGTATCAAAGTGACCCGTTATGAAGTCAAAAACATCATTCCGCCGCAAAGTATCAAAGACGCTATGGAAAAGCAGATGCGTGCTGAGCGTGAAAAACGTGCGGTTATTGCCGAATCCGAAGGTGAAAGACAAGCCAAAATGAACCGCGCAGATGGGGACAAACAAGAGCTAATAGCCCGGTCTGAAGGTGAAAAACAAAAACGTATCAACGAAGCAGACGGTAAAGCGGCTGAGATCGAATCCATCGCAAACGCGACTGCTTTGGGTATAGCCGCTATTTCCAAAGCGATTCAATCGGATGGTGGCAAAGATGCGGTGAATCTGCGTATCGCCGAGCAGTATATCCAAGAATTTGGCAAACTGGCGAAGACGAACAATAGCATTATTATTCCGTCGAATTTGGCGGATATTTCAGGGATGATTGCGGCTGCGGGTGCGGTATTGGGGAAAACGAGGGGGGAGAGTACCGAGGGATAATGGGCGGAGACGGTGATGTCTGAAACACGTCACCGTCGGTCAATCCGGCTAAAAGAATATGATTATTCTCAGGCTGCTTCTTATTTTGTAACCATTTGTACACAAAATCGGGAATCGGTGTTTGGGGGTATTTTGGATGGGAAGATGATCTTGAACCAATGGGGTGAGATCGTCAAAGATTTTCACGCGGAAACAGAGGCACATTTTGAAACCATACTGATGACACCTTTTGTGATCATGCCAAATCATTATCATGCGATTATTGTTTTAAATGGGCGGGATTCCGTAAATGGGCGGGACCATATAACAGGGCGGGACCATAGAAAAGGGCGGGGAGACCCCGCCCCTACGGTGGGAAACGCCGTTCCCACGTTGGGGAATGTTGTGGGTTTTTTCAAATATCAAACATCCAAACGAATCAATTTGTTGAGACAAACCCCTGGCCAAAAATTATGGCAACGCAATTATTATGAACACGTTATTCGTGATGAAACTGATTACAATCGAATTTGTAAATATATCGAAAACAACCCGTTGAAATGGGAATTGGATTCATTA
>JAGYJO010000250.1 GCA_018402095.1 bacterium | reverse complement strand
GTTTTTTCCCTGAAATCGACTTTGGTGCGTTGGCAAGAAGAGCATCGCTCCCGTGACGCTGTCGATACGAGTGGTGTGTGGGAGTCGGTGGTAGAAGACGATGCTGAAGGGTCTATGGATCACTTGATCACCGTGTTAGATGTGTTGGGCGTTTTGACCTTCGAGGTATTTTCTAGAGAAAATGAAGCGGTGATGTTCAAACAATCACCTATGCTCAAATCAATAGGCACTGTAGACTCTGCTGATGGTGTGAAATTGGTCGCAAATAGTCTCCAAATGCAAGCGGTGTATAAAGCGATTGCCTTGGTTGTCGAGAATGATATTACCGTTCTTCTGGAGGGTGAAACGGGTACGGGGAAAGATGTGCTGGCATCGGTGATCCATCACCACTCCAAACGCAAAAAACAGCCTTTTATTACCCTGAATTGTGGCGCCATTCCCAAAGAACTCTTGGAGTCCGAATTGTTTGGCCATGAACGTGGGGCCTTTACCGGTGCTGATCAGCGGCATATCGGGAAGTTTGAATTGGCCCATAAAGGAACCTTGTTTTTAGACGAAATAGGGGAAATGCCCCTTGATTTGCAGGTGAAACTCCTACGTGTTTTGCAAAACCGTGAGGTGGAGCGTGTGGGTGGGACAGAGAAAGTGATGGTGGATGTACGCATCGTCGCGGCCACCAATTTGGATCTCAAAAAAGAAGTGGATGCCGGTCGTTTTCGCAAAGATTTATACTATCGAATTCATGTCTTTCCGATTCGTACCCCACCCTTGAGGGAGCGTCGCGAAGATATTTTGCCGTTGGCCATTCACTTTTTGCAGTCGGCCGCATCACGATTTCAATTGACCTTTGCGGGTTTGCGAGAAGATGCGGAATCGTATCTATTGGCTCAGCCTTGGGAGGGCAACGTCAGAGAATTGGAAAACATGATGCAGCGGGCCTTGGTCTTGGCGCAAGGCAGTCCCATTACCACGACGATATTGTCGATGCAGCCTGGTTCTGTGGGGATGCCTGTACAGGCCTTTTTGCCGCCACCGACAACGGCTTCTCTGGATGATACGGAGATTATTCCTTTGGAAGTTTTGGAAAGTAGGGCTATTGCGGATGCCTTGCAGAAGACCGAGGGCAATGTGTTGCAGACTGCCAAAAAATTGGGTATTTCGAGAACAACTTTGTATCAAAAAGCCAAGAAATATGGGATTGATATTCGATGAGCAACCCAGACCGTCCGCTGTTGTATATTAATGCGATGCGGGGCCTGTCCCATGAGTTGCGTAATGCCCTGACTGCAGTGTCTGGTTTTTCGGATTTGTTGCAGGCAAGGATTCAGGATGATACCGATAGTTTTATGCTCAAACAGGTACAAGATGGGGCCTCACGTATTCATACTATGTTGGATGCTGTGTCTCGCTTCACGGTGCGACCTGGGCAAGGGGTCTCTGCGCTGGATCTCGCTCAATCGGTGAAGGATGCTTGGGAATTGGCTGTTTGGCAACATCGCGGCAATATGGCTGTGGGGCAATTTGATGTGGGTTTTTCTCAAAAAGTGACTTTGGACGTTATTGTTTGTCACGAGTTGCTGCTGTTTTTGTTTGGCTCTGTTTTGGTGGATGCGTTGCATACCGCACCGGTGCTTATTTCTTTGCAGCAAGAAAATGAACGACCTGTTTTGACAGTATCTTGGGCATCTGTGTCGGGTGTGGTTGGGGCTGATTTTTTGGGTCTTTCGGACATGGTTGCTGAGCTGGGTGCTGAGATGGACGCGACGGTTGGCCAGTTGTTAATTACGTTTCCTCGTGCGTAGGGTTATCTCGTTATGGGTAAGGAACGAAAGCCTTCTTACCGATGTGGGGCCGCCCGAAAATTTTTGAGCTCTCTTTTTTTTGGGGGCACTGAGCATAGTCAACTGTGTGTGTACTGTGATTTTGAGCCTGGCGTATCGTGGGTGGTGCCACCCCTCTATAAGAGGGGACTTTGGGACTGTTGCAAAATATGTCAGGCAAGGATCTCGAGCTAAAAAAACCGGAGCTTACCATGCGTAAGTGAGGATTTTTTTGGCGAGTACTGACACAGCATG
>JAGYJO010000025.1 GCA_018402095.1 bacterium | reverse complement strand
GTATTTTGGTGTCTGGATCAACGGGTTTGATTGGGTCTGCAGTGGTAGCTGCGTTGCGTCAGCGTGGAGACAGTGTTTTTACGTTGGTTAGGCATGGCCGTGGCTTGTCTGGTACCGAAATATATTGGCGCCCAGAAGACTTTTTTTTGCCAGACGGATTGTTGTCCGAAATGGATACTGTCATTCATTTGGCGGGGTCTCCGATAGCGGATTCACGATGGACGCCTGCTCAGAAAAAAGTGCTTTGGAATAGTCGTATCCAATCGACGCGACTTCTTGTGAATCAGGCGTTGGTTGACCGGCCCAAACGGATGCTTTTTGCCTCTGCAACAGGGTATTACGGCACATCGATGGATTCTGTTGTGGATGAGTCTGCAGGGAAGGGTACGGGCTTTTTATCAGATTTATGTGCGGCATGGGAACATGAAACTGCAGTCTTGGCCTCTGAGGGACTTTCGTGTGCGACTATGCGATTTGGCGTTATTTTATCTCCTCAGGGGGGTGCTTTGTCCAAGATGTTGCCTGTATTTCGTTTGGGATTGGGCGGTGCGGTTGGTTCGGGGTATCAATGGATGTCTTGGATTTCTTTGCGTGATGTTGTTGGTGCGATACTTTTTTTGATAGACAAGCCCTCACTGACAGGTGTGGTGAATATGACGAGTCCAGAACCCATTACAAATGCTGTTTTTTCAGAAACGCTTGCAAGAATTTTATACGAACGTCGGTTGGCTGACGGGGATTTTTTGCCATTATGGCCGGGTGCGTTTATGCGTGTGCCGACTTGGGTCTTGCGTGCTGCGTTTGGGGAGATGGCCAAAGAAACGGTGTTGGCCAGTCATCGAGTCTTACCTTCTCGTTTGGTATCATCTGGATTTCAATGGAAAGATAGGTCTATTGATTCGGCCTTAACAAACGTATTGTCTAGGCGGCTTCGATGACGTCATGTTCCAGAGAAACAGAGATGGCGACGTCATAGCAGTGAGAGTCGTCGACTCTAGGGACAACGCGAATCCCTAGATTGGCATGATAATCATGTAAAAGCATGATGAGGCCCATACCCGATGTGTGTGGGTTGTTGACGACAGCGATACTTTCGAGCTGGTGAATATAGAGATCTTCTGGTGTTTCTGTTTCGAGGCGTTCTATAAAGGCGTTGAGTTTGGTGACTTGTGTTTCATCGGTGGTGTTGATGGCTTCTATGCAGACATCGTTTTTACGTTGTTTGAGTGACAGCATGATGAGTTTGCTGCGATCTCTGGAAAATTTTACGGCATTTTCCAGTAATTCATTGATAATAATAGAAAATAAGCTGGAAACTTTGTCTGTGTTGTTGAATCCAACGGCATGCGTCGATGCCAAGAAATTTGAAATCATGCTACAGCGCTGCCAGTGATCCATGAGTTCCAATGGCACAACAAAGTCGACCCGAGAGTCTGTTTCTGTGTCTTTTTCTTCTTCGTTGTAAGCCCCGTACACGTGATTTTTTTCCATTCTATAATTGAATTATGACTTAGACGCCATTTGTTTCCATTTTTTTCCAAAGTCGTTCCAGAGAAACGATGCTCCGGCGTTGCCATGCTTTGTCTTTATCGTAATACACGATAATGGGAATATCCTGGTCTCGTGCGCTGATAATGAGTGCTGCGAGCGCCACTATTCCCGCGCTGTTGAAAAATAAAACATCTTTTATATTTAAAATAGGTGTTTCTTTGTTGGCTATGCGTTCTTTGAGTGAGAGGAATATTGGGGCATAGTTGATGGGTAGTTTGAGCCTGAATGTACCGCTGAGATAGAGCGTATCGTCGATGATTTCAATGCTGTGATCTATGGGTTGTTGGGGCATGGAATCCGTCTCCTAGGATGCTGAGGTTTGTGTATTTAGCGAATCAAATTTGATTGTGTATCTTAAATTTAAACTGGGATGCAGTCACTGGCAAGTTGAGAGTGTTTCAATTAGCGCTATGTGGCGGCTGTATTTACCAGAAATATAGGCATTTATGCACAGCAGATTTCCCCATTCGGGGGCTACGCGTTTTTTATTGTATTTGTAATTGTATGTGCGTGTGCACAGTAGTCGAGAAGGTTTTGTTTGAGTCCCAGTTGTTCTGAAAGGCTTTTGATGGTGTCGAAAATCCAAGGTCGTTCTTCAGCGAGAAAAAAGGTTGCTAGTCGAGACTCATGGGCCAATGCATACATTTTGAGTAGGGGATGTGCATTGAGACTGTTCGGGTGGTTTTTCCAAATAAAATCCAATGTTTTTCTGTAGGGCATACGGTCAATCATTTCTGTGAGTGATTGTTTGTATTGTTTGATGCGCTCTTGTCTGTAGGTATCCGTTTGTCTGGCTTGAATAAATAGAGGTCCACTATCTCTATAAATTTGTTGTTGGTTTGTTGTGATTAATTTTGAAACGATCTCACACAGTGGTTTTTCTGAGAGTTCAGTGTGCTGTTTGTGGTAGGTTTCTATAAAGTGGGCGAGCTCTTTTTTTCCATGGATAGGGCTTTTCCATAATTCGGGGGCTAGTGTGCTAATTTCATAAAGGCCGCTAGAGACATATTTGGACAGCCACAATTCATTGTGCGCACCATATAAAGCCGCTGTATCACCGGATGCAGCCTTGTTTTCTTCCGACGATATAGTTTTCGTTATGACGGTCTTCTCTGCCTATCATATCTCCAAGTGCTGCAAATTTGGCCAGGCTAGCCAGTGTCTGTATGTTTTGATTTTGGCAGGCAGAGTCACTGACTGTTTTTCCTGGAATGTAGGGCGTGATTTGCCAGCCAATGCCATTTGCTATGTGATGATCACTGTAGGTGTTTGCCCATTGGAGCTTTTCTAGAAGCTGACAGAATAATTGGTGGTGTGGCAGTTCTTCTTGTTTGAGTACGATGCCATTGCTTGGATCATGTGGTGGGTATAAATGGAGTACAGTGTGGCCCATGCCTATGTCAGCGATAAACATATCCTTTGTGTTGTGCTTTTCTTCTAAGTGCGCCCATATGCCGGCTGTTTGTAGTCGCGTCTTCCAGATTTTACTTCTTTGTTCATCTGGGAGTATATTGGCTATCTGTCGTCTTAATGCGGTGTGTCGTACACCATAGAGGATGCCGCGTCCTTTGGCTTTGTTGAGCCTGAACTGTACTGTTTTTGGATCTGTAATGGCATGTTTGATCTGATCTTGTGAAAAAGGGTCGAATCCAAACCCTTTGGGAAACCAAAGATCCGTGTTTTCTCTGCAGAGTCTTTGGGTTTCTCTGTTGATGGTGGTTGTCCATACTGTGCTAGTCATCATGGTACTCCATGTATCCATTATGTGTGAGCGCTTCGCCGAGGTTCTCTGTGATATCTGATGCGGTGAGTCCGCGTTGCTTTTTTTGGTAGGCGAGATCGCCCGCTGTCCCGTGGAGCCATGCCCCTAGCGCCGCAGCTTCCCAAGATAAGCTCTGCCTGTTTTCTGGGGCGTATTGTGCCCAAAGGCTTCCGATGATGCCGGATAAGACATCTCCGGCGCCTGCTGTTGCCATTCCTGCATTTCCAGTTGGGTTGATGCTGTATCCGTAGGTGTCTGCGATGAGCGTGTTTTTACCTTTTAATAGGATGGTTTGGCGGCTTTTTTTTTGTGCAGCAAGTAGCGCTGATTTTCTGTCGCTGATATTTCCAAAAAGACGCGAAAATTCGCCTTCATGTGGCGTCAAAATAACCATGTTGTCTTTTTTGAAGGCTATTTTTGCGATAGCCAATGCATCGGCATCGATGACGCTTGGGATAGTTGCGTCATAAAGGGTATGTATCAGTGCGTGATAGTGTTCGCATGTTTTTGTATCCATAGGCCCTAGTCCAGGGCCTATGATGAAGGTGTCCCATTGATATTTTTGGCTTGCTGCAAAAATATCTTGGGAATCTTGACTGGGGTTGCCAGTTAATGGAATTCCGATGAGCTCTGGTGTGTGCATGATGGCCATGTCGAGAACATGTTGCGGGGCGGCAAGATAGACGAGGCCGGCACCGCTGCGGAAAGCGGCTTTTGTTGTGAGCATGGCTGCGCCAGGCATGGCATGTGATCCGGCCAAAATACCCACACGACCGCACTGCCCTTTGTGGGCATGTGGGGCTCTGTGTGGCAGGATATCTGAGATTTTTTTCTGAACCGTCATGGTGTCAGAGATTATAGAGATTTGTTTTTGAATTTGGAAATAGCGATTCCCAAAGTTTGAATTTTGTAGCCGATGATACGCTGTGTTGTGTTGAGGTATTCCGCGGCTTTTGACTTGTTTCCCTTGGATTTTTTGAGGGCATCGATGATTAGTTCTCTTTCAAATGTTTCAACCATGCACTGATAAGAAAGGTCTTTGTTGTGCGTGTTTGTGGTATCAACACGTTGTAGTGATGGCGGTAAGTCTGTGGCTTGGATTGTGTCTGTTCTGCAGACGAGAGCGGCTCTTTCCATGCAGTTTTCGAGTTCCCGGACGTTGCCTGGCCAATGATAAGAAGATAACAAATCAATGGCGAGAGAGGAGATTCTTGCAATGGTTTTGTTGTTTTCTTTTGCGTATTTATCGAGGAAGTGTTCCGCTAATAGCAAGATGTCCGCATGTCGTTCTTTCAGTGCTGGAAGAAAAATAGGGAACACATTAAGTCTGTAATAGAGGTCTTCTCTGAATTGCTTGGTTGTTAATTCTTGCTCGAGGTCTCTGTTGGTGGCTGTGACGACTCTGACGTTGACCTTTATGGGGTAGAGTGCGCCAACGCGTTCGATTTCTTTTTCTTGTAACACACGTAGTAGTTTTACTTGTACAGCAGGTGATAGTTCGCCTACTTCATCTAGGAAAATAGTCCCCCCGTGTGCTGCCTCGAACTTGCCTATTTTGACATCTTGGGCATCGGTAAATGCGCCTTTTTCGTAGCCAAATAATTCGGATTCGATCAAGCTCTCAGGGATGGCGCCACAGTTGATTTTGATGAAGGGCATGTTTGCTCTCGGACTGTTGTAGTGGATAGCGTGTGCGACAAGCTCTTTTCCTGTACCGCTTTCTCCTCTGATAAGAACTGTTGCGTTTGAGTTTGCGACTTGTGTGATGCTTTCGTATACCTGGTGCATGGCGTTGCTGTTGCCAATCATGTTGTGAATGTTATACCGAGATTTGAGCTCGTCTCGAAGCAGTGTGTTTTCTTGTCGTAGGGCTTCTTTTTCGGATTCAAGTAACCGTTTTAATTTGATTTCTTGCGCTACAAATATTGATATGATGCTCATGAGGTGCCGTGTGCCATCTCGGTCTTGTTCACATTCTGATTTGCATAATACGGCAAGTGTGCCGATTTTTTCTTCTCCCATGGCAATAGGTAGGCAGATGAGAGAGAGCTTCTTTGAGTTCTGTTGAAAGGCCTTGTATGCGGCTTGGATCCAAGACATTGGAATAGGCTTCAGATTCCATGACGGAGGTATTTACAGATTGAATGAAGTCAAATAACGGCTGTGAAGATCTGCTTCTGTGAATCCAAATGCAATTTCAATGTAGAGCCTGTCACTGATAGGGTCTCTGAGCATGAGTATGCCTTTTCTGAGCCCAGCATGAATTTCGAGGAGTTGGAATAATTGGCTGACAGTATCTTTGAGTGAAGTGGGGGTACTAACAATGTAGTTCAATCCATGAAGTACGGCGGCGATGTCGCCAATTGAGGTGGGTTTGTATTCAGACATGGGCGCAAAACTATCATGCCTCAAAGTGATTTTCAAATAGACTCGAATAGGCGACAGTTCGGGGAGGCTTGTTTTATGTGGATAGATTTGGTTTTTTTGGGGCTTTTTGTAGTCATTTAGACTAGGTACTGGAAAAATCGTTTTGTCACTTCTATAATTGCTTTCGATTTGCCTTAGTAATATTTTTTGGAGAGGGTTTCCCCCATGATCAAGTGTACGTCTGCCCAGGAAGTTATTTCCTTTGTGGAAAAGGAAGGCATCCGAGTTATTGATTTGAGATTTATGGACCTGACAGGGACATGGCAGCATGTTTCTATACCGTCTACTTCTTTGGATTTGTCCTTTTTTGAGCAAGGTATTGGTTTTGATGGTTCGAGTTTGCGTGGATGGCAGACGATTAATGAATCTGACATGGTTGCGAAGCCTGTTCCTCATACAGCTTTCTTGGATCCTTTTTATGAAGAGCAAACACTTGTTTTGATTTGTGATGTTTATGATCCGGCTACGGACCAAGAGTATGCAAAAGATCCACGTAATATTGCGCGTAAGGCCGAGGCTTATTTGCAGGCTATAGGGGTTGGTGACGTTGCGTTTTTGGGTCCAGAGGCTGAGTTCTTTATTTTTGATGATGTGCGCTTTGACCAAACACAAGGTGCTGGTTTCTTCTATTTGGATTCTGAAGAAGCGCGTTGGAATATGGGCCGTGAAGAAGGTCCAAATCAAGGGTATAAAATTCGGAATAAAGAAGGTTATTTCCCTGTGCCGCCTACAGACAAGCATCAAGATATTCGTACTGAAATGATGCTGACTTTGGAAGATATGGGTATTCAGATGGAAGCCCAACATCACGAAGTCGCGACGGCTGGGCAGTCAGAAATTGGTATGCGTTTTGGCCCGTTGGTCGAAATGGCTGATAACCTTTTGAAGTATAAATATGTTGTGAAAAATGTTGCATATGTTCACGGTAAAACAGCTACATTTATGCCAAAACCGATTTGGGGTGACAATGGTAGTGGGATGCACGTGCATCTTTCTATTTGGAAAGACAATAAAAATCTTTTTGCGGGCAATGGCTATGCCGGTATGTCTGAGACGGCTATGTATGCCATTGGTGGTATTTTGAAGCATGCGGCGGCCTTGTTGGCCTTTACGAATCCTACGACCAATAGTTACCGTCGTTTGGTTCCTGGTTATGAAGCGCCTGTAAACTTAGCTTATTCACGGCGTAACCGTAGTGCGGCTGTTCGTATCCCTATGTCGCATCATAGTGAAAAAGCCCGTCGTTTTGAGTTTAGATGTCCAGATCCAACCTGTAATCCTTATTTGGCTTTTTCTGCCATTTTGATGGCAGCTATTGACGGTATTGTTAATAAAATTGATCCGGGTCAGCCTTTGGATAAAGATATTTACGACTTACCGCCAGAAGAGTTGGCAAAGGTGCCGACAACGCCTGGGTCTTTGCAGGAAGCCTTGCACTCTTTGGCAAAAGATCATGCCTTTTTGCTGAAAGGTGATGTGTTTACTCAGGATGTTATTGATACATGGATTCACCATAAAATGCAGGATGTGAAGGCTATTGACCTTCGTCCGCACCCTTGGGAATTTGTCATGTATTACGACGTTTAATCCGTATGTTTTAGGGGCTTAGATCCCCTCTGTAAAACCCCGACTTGGACTGTTTTCCAATCGGGGTTTTACTTTTTGAGGTCTTGCCGTTATTCTATACGCCGCTAGCTAACTCCAAGTTGTAATCTTGGACCTGTCTTTCAGGTAGTGTTATTTTTTAAATAGTGAGGGTTTTAGTATGCCAGTTCCTAAGAAACGTCGATCCAAGTCCAAGAAACGCATGAAAAGTGCAAGATGGAAAATCACGCCAGTTGCTTTGCGTCCATGCCCTGCATGTGCAGCTCCGGGACGTCCTCATTTTGTCTGTGCCTCTTGTGGTACATACCGTGGACGTCAGATCCTAATTCCTACGACAGTAGAACATAAGGAAGTATAACATTGGTTTGCATCGCGGTAGATGCGATGGGTGGCGATCATGGCCCCGCTGAGATTCTCAGCGGGGTTAGTCTTTTTTTAGAGGCACACCCTGATGCAAGAGTTCAAGTTTTTGGTCCATTGGACCAGCTTTTACCTTTGATACCTGCTAAGTTTGAATCGCGTATAGAGCCTATTGATGCGCCAGATATCATTGGCATGGGTGAGGCGCCCACGAGAGCTTTTCGTACCAAGAAAAACTCGCCTATCTATAAAGGGCTAGATGCTGTTAAAAACGGACGTGCAGATGCCTTTATGTCTGCTGGTAGTACAGGTGCTGTTATGGCATTTTCTACGCTTATCTTGGGCCGACATCCTCGGATAGAACGCCCTGCTATCGCTACAGTATTGTCTTCGAAGCAAGGTCCTGTTGTGATGTTGGATATGGGTGCCAGTGTGGATAGTAAACCACATCATTTATTCGACTTCTCTTTATTAGGAACGGCTTTTTCTCGTGCTGTACTTGGTGTGCAAACCCCGCGTGTAGGGTTGTTGAATATTGGTGAAGAACCCGAAAAGGGCGGTGTGGTGGAGCAGGAAACGTTTGGTTTGATGTCTGCTATTGGTTCTCAGTATACTTTTGTGGGTAACGTTGAAGGTCGCCATATATTTGAAGGTGTTGCAGACGTTGTCGTGTGTGATGGTTTCGTCGGTAATAATTTGCTTAAATTTGGAGAAGGTGTTGCCAGTCTTTTCTTTGATTTTTTTCGTACCGAATCAAAAGCCTCTCTTCGGTCTATGATTGGCGCGTGGCTACTCAAGCCTGCTATCAAATCTTTTTATCAGCGCTATGACTACAGTGAATATGGTGGTGCGCCATTGTTGGGTGTGAATGGCATTTCTGTCATTGCTCACGGAAAATCACATGCGTATGCGATTAAAAATGCTTTGCTGCGTGCGTATCAGTCAGTCAATGGTCAGTTGATCGAAAAGATGGACTCGGCGCTTTCCTGATGTTTGGTGTCGGCATATGGGGGCTTGGTAAAGGGCTTCCTGAATCTTTGGTAACCAATGACGATTTGGTGGCTAGAGGCTTAGATACTTCTGATGAATGGATTCGCACCCGTACCGGTATTGGATCCCGCTACCTGGCAAGTGCCGATGAAGCGACGTCTGACTTGGCGTATAAGGCCGCATGTCAGGCTATGGCGGCAGCCAATGTGTCGGCTGAAGATCTTGATTTGATTATTGTTGGAACCACTTCTTCGGATTACTTAGGGTTTCCCTCTGTTGCCTGTTTATTGCAAAACCGTTTGGGTGCCAATACGATTGGCTCTTTTGATGTTGCTGCTGCTTGTTCTGGCTTTAATGTGGCTATGACAACTGCAACTCAATACATTGCGTCTGGTATGGCCAAGTGTGTTTTGGTCGTGGGCGCAGACTGTTTGTCTAAATATGTGGATTGGAATGACCGTAGTATTTGCGTGCTTTTTGGCGATGGTGCTGGTGCTGCAGTTTTGAAACCTGTGCAGTCCGGCTATGGTGTTTTATATAGTCGTTTGTACGCAGATGGTAGTCATTCTGGTATTTTGAATATTAAAGGTGGGGGGATCTCGTCAACCATTTACCCAAGAGGCTTGGATGCAGGTGCAGTCTATGCAATATGGAAGGCCGTGCTGTTTTTAAGGTTGCTGTGACAGCGGTTGTAGATGCGTTACAGACAGCCCTGCAGGCTGGAAAACAGCAGATGATTTGTCTTTGTTTGTTCCACACTGGCCAATTTGCGTATTGTGGATTATGTGCGCGAAAAATGGACTCACTGAATCACAGTGTTTTACCAATTTGCATAAATATGGCAATACGTCGGCTGCGTCTATTCCTATGGCACTTTGTGAAGCGCAGGGGTGGAAGGTTTGATTAAAGAGGGTGATTTAATCGCGTTGGCTGGCTTTGGGGCTGGCTTTACGTGGGCTGTGAATTTAATTCGCTGGGGAGGTTGGTTTATGAAAAATATGCATTTGTATTTCCAGAAGGCGTTCACAAAAAGCGGGCATGGGCGCAGATCTTTGGCTATTCCAGAAGTGCAATCTCTTTGTTTACATGGGCGTTTAGATTATTTTGGGTAAAGGATATGGCGGCTTTGTGTTTGGATGGGCCTGCCGATGTATTGACCCTTACGGAAAATGCACAGCCAGCGATTTTCCTGATAGCGGCAGCTTTGTGGACACAGATTCGCCGTTTGGTACAGTCAGACTATCGCTGCGGGCATAGCTTGGGAGAAATCACAGCGTATTACGTTGCTGGTGTATTGTCTTTCAAAGAGGCTTTGGTTCATTCAAGTCAGAGAAGGTTGGTGGCTGCTCAGATGTCTGCATGGTAATTAAGTGGGTGGGCGCTATTATGGGCTTGGGTGTTCCAGAGATAGAGGCTGCTTGGCGCCTTATGTGTCTGCGCCTGTGGTGATTGCCAATTACAATTGTCCGAGTCAGATTGTGGTGTCTGGACGTAGACCTGTCTTGCAAGATGCTTGTGATGCACTGAAAGCGGCTGGTGGAAAAGTCATTCCCTTTGCCCGTGAGTGGGGCGTTTCATTTGGCCGATGACGGCGGAGGCTGGTACTGCTTTTGAAAGTACATATGGATACCTTTGATGTGCCGGGAAGCTGCTTTTCCAATTGTCTTGAATCGTACGGCTACACCGACAGTAGATCATGATATTGTAAGCCAATTTACCGCTGCAGGTTGTGTCTAGTGTTCGCTGGATAGAAACAGTGGCGGCATTGGCGTCTCAAGTCGATGTGATTGTTAGAGGTTGGTCCAGGCAAAGTTCTTCAGGGGCTTGGTCAGAAAACCCAGTCAGACGTCCCTGTGGTAGGTATTGTTGATTTGGCACAGATGCAATCTGTTTTTGGATAAAGTTATAGCTGCCTTTGAACTATTTTTTCAAGAGCGGCTCTTAGTCTGTTGTGATTGTTGAAAGGCGCTCATTTGGGTGTCTTTCTTTTTATGCATGGAGTAACGTATGTCAAAATTTGAGAATAAAATTGTGGTTATCACGGGATCAACCCGTGGAATAGGATTGGGTATTGCACACTCTTTTGCTGCTGAAAAAGCAACGGTGGTGGTTTGTGGTACAAAACAAGATGCTTGTGATGCTGTTGCTGAAACTTTACGGACAACATACGGGATAGCGTCGTCAGGACAGGCTGTGAATGTATCCTCCGCAGATGCGGTTAATGATGCGTTTAAAGCTGTTTTAGCAAAGTATGGTCGTGTAGATGTTTTGGTGAATAATGCCGGGATTACACGCGATAATTTGCTTATTCGGATGTCTGATGATGAATGGACCGATGTTTTGCGTACCAATTTGGATTCTGTTTTTTACACTACCCGTGCGGTGATCCGATCGATGATGAAGCAGAGGTCTGGGCGTATCATTAATATTTCATCTGTCTCTGGTTTGATGGGAAATCAAGGTCAAGCGAACTATGCTGCG
The DNA here is from genome assembly GCA_018402095.1 of bacterium. Classification (GTDB taxonomy): domain Bacteria; phylum Margulisbacteria; class Marinamargulisbacteria; order SXXA01; family SXXA01; genus M30B43. Next base: position 2,785 of record JAGYJO010000025.1, on the reverse strand, counting down.
TCAAAAGCTGGACTGGTTGGATTTAGCAAAACGATTGCCAAAGAATATGGTTCAAAAGGGGTCACATGTAATGTCGTTGCACCCGGTTTTATACAAACTGAGATGATAGATGCTTTACCTAAGGATTACCTTGATAATATAATGAGCCAAACTCCGCTAAAACGTCTTGGTGATGTCGCTGATATCGCTGGGGCAGTCCTCTTTTTATCATCTGAATCGGCAGCATATGTTACCGGTCAGGTGTTAGCAGTAGACGGCGGCATGTCAATGTAAGGAGGCTATATCACTATGGCACTGTCAAAAGAAGAAGTATATCAAAAGGTTAAGTCCGTTATTGTTGAGCAATTGGGGGTTTCTGAAGATGAAGTAACCATCGAAGCATCTTTCACAGATGATTTGGGTGCGGATTCTTTGGATACCGTTGAATTGGTCATGGCATTGGAAGACGAGTTCGATACTGAGATCGCAGATGAAGATGCAGAAAAGTTGACCACAGTGGGTAAGACTGTGGATTATATTTTAAATCATTTAAAATAGGTCCTTTTGCCAACAAGGGGGTATCGTTTTCAAAAAGGGATACACCAGGTGTATCCCTTTTTGATGTGTTTTATGGGCCTGTTGCAAAATGTATTGGATCGGTTGTTGATTGAGATATTTTGCAACAGGCTATCGTGGTTATGTGATAAAGGAGAGAGTTTTGTCTAAAAAACGAGTGGTTATTACAGGAATGGGTACTGTTAATCCTGTGGGTCAGACTGTTGATGCCTTATGGGAAGGGCTGTTGGCTGGTAAGTCAGGCGTTTCTCCCGTGACTCATTTTGATGCGTCTGCTTTTAGTACACGTATTGCCGCGTCTATATCAGATTTTGATCCAAGCGCATTTTTTGATAAAAAAGAAATTCGGCGTACATCCCGCTTTATTTTGTTGGCTGTTGCTGCTGCCTATGAAGCGGTCAAAGATTCTGGTTTGGATATTTCCAAAGAAGCTGATTTGATTGGTGTTGAAATTGGATCGGGCATCGGTGGCATTGAAATTTTGGAAGATGCAACGCGAACTTTGCTTGAAAAGGGACCTGCGAAAGTAAGTCCCTTTACAGTGCCGATGATGATTACAGATATGGCGGCTGGTCAGGTGGCGATTAAATTGGGCGCCAAAGGGCCAAATTCTTGTTCGGTTACGGCATGTGCTTCCTCTGCTCACTCTATGGGTAATGCTTTTCGTTTGATTCAATCTGGGGATGCTGTGGCTATGATTGCGGGTGGCTCAGAAGCGTGTACACCCCGTTGGGATTATAGCTTTTGTGCGGGCGAGATCACTTTCTTACACGTAATGATGATCCTTTTTACACGCATCAAGACCTTGATGCGGAGCGCGAAGGTTTCGTGATGGGTGAGGGTTCGGCATTTTGATACTCTCTGAAGAATTGTCACATAGACAGGCTCGGGGTGCTAAAATTTATGCAGAAATGTTGGGCTTTGGTAGCCTGGCGATGCCTATCACATTACTGCACTTGGTGTTGTAGAAGGCAGGGTGCTACCCGTGCGATAAAGATGGCTCTTCGTACGGCTGGTCTGACGATCGATGACGTAGACTATATCAATGCGCATGGTACATCGACTGAACTCAATGATAAAAACGAAACAGAAGCTATCAAAACTGTTTTTGGTGACAGAGCCTATGACATTGCGATTAGTTCGACAAAGTCGATGACCGGCCATCTTTTGGGTGCGGCGGGTGCATTGGAAGCCATCGTATGTGCTTTGGCTATTCGTGACGGTATTATTCCGCCAACGATGAACTTAGAAAATCCAGACCCTAATTGTGATTTGAATTATACCCCTAATACGCCTGTAAAACGGGACGTGAATGTGGCTATTTCCAATTCTTTTGGATTTGGTGGACACAATGCGGTTGTTGCCTTTGGGAAGTACAAACCTTAGACACGGCTTGTTTTTAATTGTGATTTTTCGAAAGAGCTTAAAAGGGACAATTCCTTTTAAGCTCTTTTTTTTTCTTGGTTTTGCCAACTACTATTTAGGGGTTCTCATTGCGTGAGTGTATAGGTGTCGATGAAGCGGGTAGGGGGGCTTTGGCGGGTCCTGTCGTAGCTGCGGCCGTTGTGTTTCCAGAAGGTGTTTCTTTTCATCCCTTGATTCGGGATTCTAAGAAAATGACAGCCATTCAACGAGAGCTCATGTTTGACTGGATACAGTCTCACGCGCTTTCGATTGGTGTAGGGATGTGTTCTGCGACTACGATTGATCGGATTAATATTTTAGAAGCGACAATGTTGGCCATGTCTCGTGCTGTTTCTCAATTGCCAACACAGCTCTTGCCCGTTTCTATCATCATCGATGGTAATCGTGTTCCTAAACACTTGAAAAGTCGTGCTACAGCACTTGTACAAGGCGATAAATTGGTGCCGAGTATTTCTGCGGCCTCTATTGTTGCGAAAGTGACGCGGGATCGTATTATGACAGCTTTGGATGCCAAATTTTCTGCGTATGGTTTTTTGCAACATAAAGGGTATGGTACCCTCGTCCATCGCCAAGCACTTCAAGTCCATGGGCCGTCTGCCTGTCATCGCTTAACGTTTGCTCCCTGTCGACTTGTGTAGGTATGTCTTCTGACGCTGCGACAATAGGGGCTGCTGGTGAAGCGATTGTTGGGTCTTATTTACAGGAATTGGGTTGGCAGATTCTCGAGAAAAATTATCATTGTCGCTATGGCGAAATTGATATTATTGCGCGTACTGGGGATGATGGGCTGGTTTTTGTCGAAGTC
>JAGYJO010000249.1 GCA_018402095.1 bacterium | reverse complement strand
GGGTATCCGGTGAATAAAGATCAGTTGTCATAAAACCTCTTCTTAATAACGTCATTAACACTTTCTACCGTAATAACGATCATACCGGAGCACAATCCAATCCGCGCAATTCGTGGCAACAACCCCGCCGACAACAAATGACCAAGACCCTTTGCCTGAAAAACAATCCGAGCTGTTTCAAAAACCCCCTTGGGGTGACCTTCAGATTGCTGTGTAATCGCCACCACATGAAAGGGATGTGAGGCCAAAGCCGCAGGCACACCCGTCACAACACTCGCCAAATAGGTCTTCTGCATGGCGGTCGCATAAGGGTCATGATCTACTTGCGGCCACAGCCAGTCTCTCAAGTGCCCAGCAGAGCAAATGGGCCCCGATATAAACAACGCCTCACGACACCATGTGGCATACATGCTACGCCTGAAGCTTGCTGTCAAAGGACCAAAACCAGCCTTTTGCATTGATTTTAAATCACGGTTGTTATTCGCACGATTGGCCAAAAACCAGTCATTAATCCCCACAAAAGGCAACGCCAGGCTCGCCGCCGTCATCGACTGAAAGCCAATCTGAAACGGCAATGACATCGGCGACCAAGACGACAACTGGGCATTCGCCAAAGACACCCCTGTCGTAATCGCGGAGACAAAGGGAAGACGAAACGCCACGTTAACCACATAAGACTGGCCATAATAATGACTCAGCCACCCTTTTTTCAAAGACGCACGGACCTGATCAGGATTCCCCGCAATTTGATTGGCAATAAATACAGACAAAGGATTCCCACCCAAAGTCAACTCTGCAAAACCAGCCACCGCACCAGAAACAATCGCCGGCCACAAAGCCGGCACAAACGCATTATCACCATCCGTCACGCGAGAAGGCGCAACGGTCCTCACCGCACAACGCATCTCCGTCAAACAATACGAGAGGGAAACACAGGTCCCTTCGTAAGCAACCAATCAAGAATTTCCAAACAGCGGGAACGATACTCCGATGGAAAATCAAAAAATGCCGTCACGGGTATTGTCGACTTTTCAGTAATACTCCTCCTCATCGCCTGTTCTGTTTGAGAAAACACATCCGTTAGCCGTCCCTCATTGTCGACAAAAGAGGATTCCTTCAGCCAAGACAACAACCGAGCAGCCTGATCTGGAGACATCCCCAAAATACGAGAAAAATCTTCAGAAACAATCACATTTTCTTGCCATAACTGATCTTGGAAATTAACACGCTGAAACCAACGATCCTGCCCGTCATACCGTGGAGAATACCCATTTCGGGTATGGGCGGTAGTTCGGTTATCAATAATCACCAAATTATCCGGCTTCAGATGAAGAACATGGGCATGTTGGTAACATAGGCGCTCAAGAAAAAGCAGCGCTTTGGCACCCTCTTTTGTATCTGAAAACATATTATTGAAATTAACAGTCAATTCAGGAAGTCCAGAACGCGCGTTATAGGTAATGACCGGTGTTTTTATTTCCCTATCTGTGCCCATAGAAATTCCAACAGAATCCATTTGCGAATACAAATCCGGTGCGCCAATCGAAAACTGAGGCAATTCCAAAGCCTTACGGTAGTGTCCCGGCAATTTATCCATCATATCTTGGAGCACGGAAATCCAGGTTTGCGCCTGCCCCAAGTGGTCCTGCCGAAGCCCTTTCAATAGAAGATATCTGGGCGACAAGCGATGCCATGCACTTTCTTTGTGAAAAGGGAAATTATGCGCACTACCGCCAGCACCTTTTTGTGTTTGATACTGACGAACAGGCACCACGTTGTCGACCAATGGTGCGGTGCCAAAACTTTCCTGTCTAAAATTAAACGGTTCACACTTGAGTAACGCCGACATGCCCAGCGTCACGGACTCACTCACAAATGTTTTTTTGGACAAAACCGCCTCTTTTGGTGTGGCCGGCGTATTCGACAAGTGCGGGTCTACAGGCAACCCCTCTACCACCAAAAAACCCTTCCCAAAACGCCCTGTATCTGAAATTTTTTGGGCGATATGCGCCGGCAAAACCTTTGCGGCCAAGGCACGAGAGTCTGCCAAAAAAGCATCGAAATTCACATACGGCGACGTCGACATCGAC
>JAGYJO010000248.1 GCA_018402095.1 bacterium | reverse complement strand
GGCGTCCCCATAAAAACTTATGTTTTGAATGAGAAAATTCGTACAAAAGAAGTGCGTTTAGTAGGAAGTGAAGGCGAACAGTTTGGCGTGGTCTCTCTGGAGGCTGCTTTGGCAAAAGCCAAAGAGTCGGATTTGGATTTGATGATGGTTGCTGAGAGCGCGAAGCCACCGGTATGCAAACTGGTCAACTTCGGACAGTTCAAGTATCAGCAACAGAAAAAAGAAAAACAGTCCAAAAAAATGTCCAAAGCCCATGTTATTAAAGAGCTAAAGTTGAGCCCCAAGATCTCCGAAAATGACTTTATGGTACGGGTTAACAGAGGACGTGAGTTTCTGGGTAAAGGCCACAAGATCAAGATCAGTGTCATGTTCCGAGGTCGCGAGATCATACATCCCGAACTAGGGCACGGCGTTGTTGATAAATTTCTTGAAAAAGTTGCTGACATCGGGGTTTTAGAAAGTCGTAATCAGTCCGGTCGGACGATGATGGCCTTTGTAAATCCCAAATAGATACATTTTTTAGAAAGAGGACATCATGAAGCAAAAAATCAAAACAAAGAAATCAGCTGCAAAGCGTTTCAAAATCACAGGGACCGGCAAGGTCATGGTTAATTCTGCAGGAAGACGCCATTTATTGGAAAAAAAGCGTAAAAACGGAAAACGTCAAAAACGCAAGTATGCTCAGGTGTCCCCATCTGACATGGCAAAAATCAAAGCCTGTCTACCAGGCGTATTTTAGGAGGATTATAGAATGGCACGCGTAAAACGTGGGAATGTCGCCCGTAACAGACGCAAAAAAGTATTGAAGCTAGCAAAAGGTTTTCGCGCCTCTTTGTCCAAGCTATTCAGACCTGCTCGCCAGGCTGTTATCAACGCCCTTTATCATGCATACAATGACCGTCGTAATCGCAAAGGTGATTTCCGTGGTCTTTGGATCACACGTATCAATGCTGGTCTTTCACAACAAGGACTTAGCTATTCAAAATTCATGGGCGAAGTAAAAGCTCAGAATATTCAAGTAAACCGTAAAATGTTGGCAGATATGGCCTACTCACACCCAGAAGCATTCAAGATGTTTGTTGAGCAGGTTACAACAGCTGCCAAGGCCTAAGAAGAACGAAGGAGCTCTTTCATGATCGAGATGCAATTGGGTGGTTTGGGATTTGATCCAAAGAACATGTCTCCCATTGTGCTATTGCGCGACATGGAAGAGCGCAACTTCTTGCCTATTTGGATAGGTATGTTTGAGGCAGCTGCCATTGCCATGGAGCTCCAGGAATTCAAGCCACCACGTCCGATGACCCATGACCTTTTGGTCAAAATGATTGATTCTCTCAAAGGAAAAGTCAAAAGAGTGACCATTACAGAGATCGTAGACAATACGTTTTTTGCACAAGTCGAAGTAATACCAGAAGGACAAACCGACGCATTACTCGTAGACGCAAGACCCTCCGATGCCATCGCGATAGCCGTGAGAACAGCCGCTGGAATTTTTGTATCTGAAACGGTGATGGTCAAAGCCAAGATGGTCAACGCAGAGAAAGACGAAGAAGACACACAGAAGTTCCGGGATTTCATCGACACGATCAACCCTGACGATTTCTCAAAGTACTTCGACGCCAGATAGGTTTTTTCACCCACCATCCATTATGCGCCTGTAGCTCAGCTGGATAGAGCAACGGACTTCTAATCCGTAGGTCGCAGGTTCGAATCCTGCCGGGCGCACCATTAATTTTACGCTTAAACATACTCTAAATCACAACATTCTAAAGCCAATTAAAATAGATTTCTCCAAATAAATTCAAAAGAGGTTTTATGACTATAGCGATAGCATGGGTAGGAAAACGATCAGATGGGACGCAACATTTATATGTCGCATCTGATAGTAGAACTACAGGTGGCATGACCTTTGATATTTGCCCAAAAATACTACCTTTACCAAGATCAGACTCAGCAATTTGTTTCGCAGGTCAAACAGCGTATGCATACCCACTAATGCTTCAATTATCAAATGCGATACAAGCTCATTTGCCAGCAAGAGACCGCAGTTTGGATATAAAAAAATTAAAAACGCACGTTCTGAAAGTATTTTCGG
>JAGYJO010000247.1 GCA_018402095.1 bacterium | reverse complement strand
ACCCATGGCTTGCGCATTTTGGGCTACGGACATCTGGGAGATGGCAATATCCACGTCAATGTTCTGCGCATGGATACCGCCCATGAGATTTGGGAAGCCAAGAAACCCATTGTCACCGAAGCGATTTTTGCAGAAGCCCTGCGACTGGGAGGAACCCTATCTGGCGAGCACGGCATCGGACTCACGAAAAAAGCCTATATGCCGTTGATGTTTAGCGACACAGACATTGCGATGATGAAAGGAATCAAAAACGTTTTTGATCCCAAAGGGTTGTTGAACCCAGGGAAGATGTGGTGAGTGAGCCCACCCCCTGCCCCCTCCCCAGAGGGGGAAATTCTTTTTTTGAGGGCATCGCCCCTGCGGGGCTCGCCCTCACCCTCCCCCTAGAGCGCGAGGGTGAGCTGCGTAGCAGCGAAACCCTCGCAATTAAAAAAGCCCCCTCCAGGGAGGGGGTAGGGGGTGGGACCCACTCACTATGAGAGACCTCTTCCCCTTAGGCAAAGTATGGATGACAGAAATGGCCGTCCCCGCTTTTTATGCCGCAGAGCACCTCACGATGACGATGCACGGGCATGTCGTCGACCAAGACGGCCCACTGGTCATCGTCTCTGCCGGCATGCATGGCGACGAAATCTGCGGCTTGGAAATCGTAAGACGCTTGATCACAGAAGTCCTTCCCCACGTACAACGCGGGGGCGTGATTTTACTCCCGATGATGAATGTCTATGGATTCATGCAACAGTCCCGATACCTCCCCGATCGGCGCGACCTCAACCGTATGTTTCCTGGCAAAAAGTCAGGCTCTCTCTCCTCTCGTTTTGCCCATATGCTCAGCCAAGACGTGTTTGCCGAAGCCTCTGTCATTTTGGATCTCCACAGCGCAACACTGAGCCGCACCAACTTCCCCCATATTCGCTACACCGACGGCGATGACAAGGCCAAGCAAATCGCAACGGATTTTGCCGCACCGGTGACCCTCAAAGTCAGCAGCGTCCAAGGCTCGCTCAGAGCGTGGGCCACCAAACAAGGGATCCCCACCCTCGTCTATGAAGCCGGTGAAGCCTTGCATATCGACGAAGCGTCTATCAACTTCGGGGTATCCGGTGTGGCCAACGTTTTGCGCGCCATGGACATACTCCCAGGCGGCAAAGCCCCCATAACAGAAGAAACAAGTCCAGAAAACGCAACAACTCTTTTTTCCGCCACCAAATGGATACGTTCTCCCGAAGGCGGCATGCTAATTTCAGCCGTCTCCATTGGACAACATGTCCAAAAAGGCCAACATCTGGGACATATCTCCAGTCCCTTTCACATCCGAAAAAGTCCGGTAAAATCACCTGTATCTGGCGTCGTGATCAGCACACTCACATGCCCTTGGGTGAACGAAGGCGACGGGCTTTTTCATATCGCGTATGCCGCAGAACGAAGTCGCGATATGCGATTGGATCCGATTGAAACCGCTCGGGTGTAAGTTATTCATTGCCCGCATCTGCTCTCCTTCCTATAATGGCGTTGTTACTCAATTATTCAATTACTTTAACTTTCAGCGACGATCTATCGCCTACGGGATTTCAAGGGCAATAGTCCTTTAAAAAAACGCTCCTTGCTCACATTTGGCGAACAAGAAGCCAGGCATCCCACAGCAGTGCTAGATCGTTACAATTTTCAAAACACGTAGAGGGCATTTTTTATGGTTAATCAGTTTGTATCTCGCTTTATGTCCCGCTTTCGTTGCGACTTGGGTATCGACTTGGGAACGGCAAATACGCTCGTTTTCGCACATGGCGTGGGCGTTATCATCCAAGAGCCTTCCGTTGTCGCATTAGACAGCCACAAAAACCTGGTATTGGCCGTGGGTGACGAAGCCAAAAAAATGATCGGGAGAACACCAGGAAACGTGATCGCGGTACGCCCCTTGAGAGACGGCGTTATCGCCGACTTTGACGTCACTGAAACCATGTTGAAATACTTCATCCAAAAAGCACTCCCAACAACCTGGGCGGGTCGTTATTTCAACAAACCGCGCATTATCGTTGGCGTACCGTCTGGCATCACCAACGTCGAAAAGCGTGCCGTACTTGAAGCCACCTACAATGCCGGTGCGCGGGA
>JAGYJO010000246.1 GCA_018402095.1 bacterium | reverse complement strand
AGCACGCCGAGGAGGCGGGGTCCGTCAGGGGTGTAGGCTGCCCGGCTGGATCTGCCCATAAGGCAGATCCACGAAGGGCGGTAGCCCCCGAAAAAACACATGCATTCGGCGAAGCCGAATGCGCGAAGGCCACTGAGGCAGCAACAATGTCATTCTCCAAAAACCCCGTGAGAATCGAAATAATATTGTGATGGTCTTCGGCGGTTTCGATCAGAGGGACAATCGGTAAGGCGCAAATCGGTGGGTTTTGGCTGTAATCGAGTAATCCCGCTTCCCTTGCGAATAGCAGCACTTGCAGTAGGTCTGAAGATTGCCGCGTCATGCTCACGATCAGAGAGCCGATAGGGGCTGGGCCATGTTTTTTCAGTGTTTTGGCGGCCACACGGAGACTTTCGAGGGCGTCTTTTGCAGGGCCTGTGAGGGGGTAATCTTGGGGCAAAAAAGGCCGTGGTGAGCTGAGCTCTGCGGCGATGAACTGGCAACGCGCGCTGTCCGACATGGCCACATAGGCTTTCCCGTCTAGGCCGGCTTGGTCCAAGATCCAGGAGAGGGCCGCCAGATAGGCATCGCTGTTTTGGCGGATATCTTGGGCGACCAGGTGAAACCCAAATGTTTTGATTTTCAGTACTACCAAACTGGTCTCATGGGCGAGATGGTGGGCGCCGGCCTCATGCAGGGTGTCTTCGAGAATACGGAGTTCGGCCATGAGTTGTTCTGGTGACAGCGTATCGATCTGTGTTGCGAGATGCTGACAAAAAACGCGCCATGGCTCTTCCGGGATTTCAGTCAGCGTGGGGTTTTGGCGGTTCAAGGCTTCTTGGAGTTTTGATGGTACCTTTACCCGATGCCGGGATAGGGACAAAATCGCGGCGAGGTCATGTAGTGACTGGGAAATGAGGGTGAGCGCTTCTGTGCGGTTGCGGTCCAGAGAGAGTTGGGTTTCTGTGGCGTTGACGTAGGGATGCCCGTCTCTGTCGCTGGCCACCCATGACCGAAAGCGGATCAAAGGGTAGTTGGCGACAGTGGGGATCAGACTCTCCGGACAGCCCAGTGCACGAAAGGCGTTGGAGACGTCTTGTTCCAGGAGAGACAGTCCTTCTGGTAGCGAGCCCACAATGGTCCGGGTGATGAAGTCGCGTTCGGTGTCCACGGAGGGTTTGTGTTGGATGAATTCACCAGTCCCGAGCAGACATTCGATGTTTTTGAGGATGAGTCGGCGGCGTGTTTCGGGTTGGCCTTGGCTGTCTTGCAGGTCGGTGAAAAACTGTCCCAATTGTCCGATGAGAGACGCCCGTCGGGATTCTGTCGGATGTGCGGTGAACACCAGTTGGAGATACAAGCTTTGCCAGACGCCAATAATGCTCTCCCAGCTCTGCCCATGTCGACGTAGTGTGGCGAGGACTTCGGCGAGTGAGCCGCTGACATATTCGGGTCCCACTGTGGTGGCGACGGCTTTTCGGAAGGTGTTTGTGGCATGTTGTTCGACGACATTGAGCAGCTGCAGCGCCAGCGAGAGAATACTGACGGCTTCGGTTTGTGTTTCTAGAGGCATGTCGTTGATGTGATGGGGATTGCCGACGACGGGGAGAATTGCTTGGAATTGGGCTTTGCCAAAGTCTGCCAAGATCTCGCTGAGGGCGTCCATCATGAGGGTGAAATCGTCTTGGATTTGTTGGAAGCCTTGTGCGAGGATGGTGTTGATTTTGGCTTGGAGAGCGGCTGGGTATTTGTGGTGGTTTGGTTTGTTGTGGCTCATGATGCTGCGCCCCGTTGTTTGGTCACTGTATGATATTTTGTGTGTGTGAGGGAGCTGTGAAACATCAAAGATCATCCTCCAGTTGATTTAGATCATTTTCGATTTCTTCCACCGTAGGAAGGGAACCTTTTAATTCATTGGGTAAGCTTTCTGTCAGCGTAAACTCACTGACACCCATGGGCTTGTTGATGTTTCGGAGGGCGAATTCAGTTTCGATCTTGTTTTTGTCCCGGCAGAGCATGATTCCGATGGTTTGGTTATCACTTTCAGTCTTGAGCAGACTATCTACAGCAGAAAGGTAGAAATTTAACTTTCCTGCATATTCAGGCATAAACTTCGTATTCTTGAGTTCGATCACCACGTAGCATTTCAGCTTGAT
>JAGYJO010000245.1 GCA_018402095.1 bacterium | reverse complement strand
ACCATTTGTGAGCAAAGCCACGGGTATTCCTTGGGCCAAGATGGCTACAAAAGTAATGCTGGGGTACACGATTGAAGCCTTGGGATTGCCCTTAGACGTGCCCGTGCCACATACAGCTGTAAAAGAAGCTGTTTTCCCGTTCAACAAATTTCCTGGTGTGGATATTTTGCTCGGTCCTGAAATGAAATCTACAGGCGAAGTTATGGGTATTGATAACGACTTTGGCATGGCCTATCTCAAGGCCCAATTGGCAGCCGGACAACGCATACCGGCTTCTGGAAAAGTCTTTATCAGTGTGAAAAACAAAGACAAATCCAAACTAGAAGCTATCGCGACACCCTTGATTTCTTTGGGTTTCGAATTGGTAGCAACGGCCGGTACAGCAGCAGAGTTGAGCAGACTGGGTATTTCTGCGGAGTCTGTCTACAAAGTCTACGAAGGCCGTCCAAACATTGTTGACCTCATCAAAAATGGGGATATCCAATTGATCATCAATACCCCTAGTGGCAAAAACCCAATGAAAGACGAAGTGATTATTCGTCAGACCGCATTACAGATGAACTTACCTGTGATTACGACACTTCCCGGTGCATTGGCGACGGTCCGTGCGATGAAAGACGTCGTTACACGACAACTCGATGTAAAGTCTATTCAGCTTTACCATCAGGATTTGGGCCGCGCATGAGGCTGAATCTCTAAATGAGATCCAATACTCAGAATCAAAGATTAAGTATTCTGGATAGGTTGGATTTTTGGGCCACTACAAAGCCCAATGATCTGGCCTATCGTTTTCTGAGCGAAAGCGATGAACCCGTTGAAATCACGTATGCTGGGTTACGTCGACGGATTCAATCGCTAGCCGGCGTTCTTTGTGAGACACACACTGTTGGCACAAGAGCCTTGTTGTTATACCCACCAGGAATGGATTTTATCATAGCCATTTTGGCCTGTTTTTATGCCGGAATTGTGGCTGTTCCTGCCTATCCACCGAGACCCAACCGATCCTTTGAACGATTGGTATCCGTTGCTAAAAACAGTAAACCAGGCTGTATTTTGAGCACACACAAAATTCTCATGGATATCGAGGATAAGCTAAAAATAGCAGACCCATTATTTCACGTGCAGTATCTGGCAACAGATGTGGCGACCACAAAGTCACCACTCACCCGTGAAACACCTTATGAAACTGCCTTTTTGCAATACACATCAGGATCCACAGGAGAGCCCAAAGGCGTTGTCGTAACACACAAAAATATTTTGGCAAATCTTCAAATGATTTTTGATAGTTTTAATGTACGTTCAACTAGCAGTGGATTTGGATGGTTACCTCTTTTTCATGACATGGGGTTGATTGGGAATGTTTTACAGCCGCTTTATGCAGGCATTCCGGTAACGTTAATGTCGCCTACTTCTTTTTTGAAAAAACCAATACGTTGGCTACAGGCTATTTCTGATTATGAGATCACTATTTCAGGTGGACCGAACTTTGCCTATGAACTCTGTGTTGATAAAATTCAACCAGAAGAAATGCTCACTTTAGATTTGAGCAATTGGATCGTGGCTTTTAATGGCGCCGAACCTATTCATTATAAGACAATGCAACGTTTCACTGAGAAATTCAAAAAAGTTGGTTTTCAAGAGAAATCATTCTTGCCCTGTTATGGTATGGCTGAATCAACATTATTGATTTCGGGTAGCGCCGTGACACCCCCCGAGTACCTGTCTTTGAAAGACGTCCCCGTTCAAAATTTAGAAATATCGCAATATGCGAACAATGCCTATACTCTAGTTGGGGTTGGCCCAACAAACTGGGGAGATCAGGTACTACAGATTGTAGACCCAAAGTCGTTCCAAATTCTTCCTTCCAATAGTGTCGGTGAGGTATGGGTCTCCGGTAGTCATATCGCTTCTGGTTATTTCGAAAATCCAGAACTAACAAAATCCACGTTTAACGCGTACACAGACACTAAGGAAGGCCCATTCCTCAGAACCGGAGATATGGGTTTTTTGAATCACAACAATACACTTTTTATCACAGGGCGCATTAAAGACATGATTATTTTGCGAGGTAAAAATTATTATCCCCAAGATATTGAATACGCCATCGAACAAAGTAGTCCCGCCTTGGCAAACGGAACTGCCGCAGCTTTTGTGGATGGGGATA
>JAGYJO010000244.1 GCA_018402095.1 bacterium | reverse complement strand
CACAGAAATCACCCGTAAGGGCTTGGCGCGTCATGGTATTAAAGTCTTGGGCTGCATCCCGTATGAGCCCTGTTTGACCCGACCAACCATTGCAGACCTTTGCGAAGAGTTGGATGCGACTGTCATGAGTGGCGAAGCTGGTTTTGGGCGACATGTGGGTAATTTTGTTATCGGTGATATTTTGCCACATGAAGCTTTGGATAAATTCAGTGGGGACACCCTTTTGATTTGTCCTGCCAATCGTGAAGGCCTGGTGATGACTGCGCTTTGTGGTAATTTGGTGGAAGATAAAGGGGCCTCAGAAGAAGTCTCTGCCATTGTTTTTACGGGTGGTATCCATCCCCACCCCAAGATCATGAAGCAGTTGCAATCGGCTAAGATGCCCGTCATGTTGGTGTCTGAAGATTCGTTTACGGTGGCCACTCGGATCAACCGTATGCTGAATAAATTGCATGCCGATGAAACAGAAAAAATAGAAAAGATCCAACAATTGATAGAATCGTATATCGATGTGGACGCTTTGTGTCAGGAGTTATGAGTCATGCGTGAACAGTTAGAAGCGCTTATTGGGGCAGATATGACCGCGTTTCAGGACCGCTATCGCGAGGTGGTCTTGCGTAATGCCTATCCGACAATACGCGACATTGGTGAAGATTTGATGCTTGGTACAGGGAAGCAACTCCGCCCAACGCTGTCTATTTTGGTGTATCGGGCGCTGAAGGGTGATGCCGTATCGGATGTTCGGTTGACTCATTTATGTACTTCTTTGGAGCTCTTGCATGTGGCTTCTTTGGTGCATGATGATGTAATAGATGAAGCTGAGTTGCGGCATGGCAAGCCTGCCTTGTATCGGAAGTTTGGTGTTGAACTGGCGATTCCGTATGGGGTGTATTTGTATGCCTTGTCATTGAAAGAAATTGCTAAAATTGGTTCTTTGGATGTACTGACGCAGATCAGTCAAACCGTTGAGCGTCTCTGTGAAGGTGAAATGGTTCAGGTTGGTTTTCGTGATAATTTAGATATCAAGACAACAGACTATGTGACTATTTTAAAGAAAAAGACAGGTGTATTGTTTTCTGCGGCTTGCGTGTCTGCGTGTTATTTGGCTGATACCGATCTTTTGACGCGTCGCGCGATGTCTCGTTATGGCACCTCTTTGGGGATTGCCTTTCAGTTGGTGGATGATTATTTGGATGTTTTGGGTGATGCTTCAGGCGCCTTGAAAAAAGTACCTGGGCAAGACTTCATGATGGGTGAATTGACCTTGCCCTTGTTGGTGTTGCGGGATGTCCTTCCTGTGGAAGATCAAGAGGATTGGCGTGCTGATATGCTGGCCAAGACACCAGAAGCGCTCTCTCGTTTGCAGGTGAAGATCAAAGAGACACCGGAAGTTGCTGATCGTGTGAAAGCGTTGTTGGACTATTACCTCAACCGTGCGGAAGTCGCACTGGAAATATTACCAGAATCTCCCCATAGAGAGTTACTATCTGCAATTGTTGCTTATATTCGACTAAGGGGTGAGTTGGGCTAGGTCCGCCGTTTTTTAGGTAAAAAAAAAGGCCTCGGGGAAACCGAGGCCTTTTGGTGTCGTTGTGCAAATAAGGGAATGTTTTGATTTACTCTTGGTTCTCTAGGTGGGACTTGTATTCGCCTGGGGTCATGAGATCATCGGCTTCTTTTTCGTCACTCATGGCTACTTTGACCAACCAACCATCTTCGTAAGGAGAATCGTTGATAAGGTGTGGGTTTTTGATCAAGTCTTTGTTGATTTCGATGATTTGACCAGAAATAGGAAGGTATAGACTTGAGACTGTTTTGACAGATTCAACACTGCCGAATTCAACCATCTGCTCAATTTCTGCACCTACTTCAGGAAGGTCAACAAAGACGATTTCTCCAAGCTCATCGATAGCGTGACTGGTGATGCCAACGGTGGCAACTTCGTCTTCGACACGTATCCATTCGTGTTCTTCGGTATAGCGTAAATCAGTAGGAATCATGGGGAACCTCCGTGGTGAATCTGGGTTGATATAATGGTGTTAAAATGCGTCATTTTTGAGGCTATTTTACGCAGCAATGAGACATTATTAACCTGTTTGAGAACGTTTGTAAATACACAAGCTTGCATCGTAAGTAATTACTTCCTAGGCGGGGGGCTAACTGGGATTCAA
>JAGYJO010000243.1 GCA_018402095.1 bacterium | reverse complement strand
CCGCAGAAACCGACATTTTGGCATTGGAAAGCGGCCAAGCTTTGCTGAGTTCACAAATGACAAGCGTGACGAGTGATGTCGCTGCTCTGGGCACGAAAGTCAGTGCCGCAGAAACCGACATTTTGGCATTGGAAAGCGGCCAAACGTCGCTGAGTTTACAAATGACCACTGTGCAAACCGACATCGTGGGCTTGGAAAGTTCGCTTAATTCACAAATGACAATAGTGAACACGGATATGTCTAACCTGGGCATGAAAGTCAGTGCCGCAGAAACCGACATTGTGGCATTGGAAAGCGGGCTTACCATCACCAATGATCTTGTGGCGCAGTTGGTGCCGAAAGAATTGAAAGATGTTTCGGATACGCTGGTGCATCTAGAGAATACTGTTGCCACTCTACAGCGCTGGTTATTTGGGATAACGGGTATTCTCGGACTCGTAGTCATCCGAGAGGTCTGGCTCTATTTCAAAAAACCGTCAGAAATATCACCTTCTGAAAATCGACAAACTACACGTGTGCCCCACGCCAAAGTTGTCACAAATCCAAATTATACAGACCAATACGATAATGCAGCGCTATAACATGTTTGATTATAGACAGCTAGCTGTTCCCTCTCTGTCACCCTTTGGTCTGAGCGCCGCATCGGTGGCGCCAGAAACCCCACGCGAACATATACTGGCCCCATTTTTTGAGCGTTCGGCCATGTGCCAGATTTTAGGTGATTTGCTCACGTATTCGGACACACTCGCGAAAAAATCTCCCCAGAATAATCTAGAGAAAATCCTAAACTTGAGTGTGGCCATAACGGATTTTTCCAAAAAAAAAGCGCTCTCTAAGACAGACTTTGTGGCATTCTCTCGTCCTCTTTTTGAGATGCACGCGCTTCAATTAAAACTAAAGGAATGCAAGATATCTATGCCGTCAGTACGTCTTTTGGATGACATGCTGATTACGACCTATTATCACTGCGGTATCATGGCCTATCAAGGTCAGGATTATTCCGAGGCCCTTGCTCTTTTCTCAAAACTGACAGACAACTATGCCTCTTGGGACAGTCCAGAAACACGGAAGGGGGTCCTGTATCAGGGCCTTATCTTTTTCAAAAAAAATGATTGCGACATGGGGGTTCGCTGTCTGAAAGAGTATTTTCAGAGGGAACATCATTGCCCTATTTCTCAAAGCTATCTCATGAGCCCCGTATTTCCAAAATCCGTTGCAGAGGAGCTGCAACTGGACTATGGCCTTACATTACTGCCCAACGTTTCAGGGAAAGACAAGCTCAGAATAGGCGAAGCAACGCTTGCTATTGCCGCAAAATACACACTCTCACTACAGGCGTATGAGGTATTTTGGGAAGAGATGGCCAGTGCTTATCTCAAGTCGGGTAAGTATGTTGACGTGATTAAGCTACTCAATCAAGGTCCCAAAACAATTCGAAATACCCTTCTCAAAGCCGATGCGGCTCGCCATATCCGGTCTTCACAATATGTGATTTATCGTATCGATGGGATCATCGCCAACCCACCTATTTCCAAAGAAGACAGAAAATGGATTTCTCGGAATATGACGGCGTTTCACAAACGGTGTAGGGACTTGATGTATTCGCCGAACCATCATCTGAACCGTCTTGCTGTGAGTGCCTTTGGGCTTTGGTTTGGTATGTCCCATGTGTCCGGTGCAGAGGCTCTTCCGGCCTTTCTTTTGGGCTGTGGGGATCTCATGACCAAAGCGGATGAACTGGCGACAACGCGGTGTACCCTTTTCGGTAAAACCACGACCCTATGTCCATGTTGTCACAAAGAGGTGTCTGTGAAGGTGTTGCCTGAAGGCGACTTGGATCAGGTCATGGCAGGTGTGATTGACAGTTGGAACCGTGGGGAGAAAGATGCAGATTTTTTGCGTGTGGCGATGCTCTCACTAAATCCGGTCTCATTTTTAGCCCAAGACGTAGACCATTTTTTATTCACAACCTTGGTAAAGGTGGTCAATGATATTGAAAACAGCACCGAGTTTGACAAAACGCCATGGGTGAGAGGTCGTCCTCTGAATCGTCTGAAAGAGGCACTTCAAGATAGGCTGTTAAGGTTACCTCTTACAGAGAGGCGTTTAGTGCTATCGGGTTTAAATGACACTGAAGCAAATTTTTTGATCCGATAAACATACGATGTCATGGATGTA
>JAGYJO010000242.1 GCA_018402095.1 bacterium | reverse complement strand
TCGCATAGGCTTTTTCAGCGGAGACTTCTTCGAATGAAAATCCTGGCAATCTATCGAGCGTGGTCAGTGCATCTCGCGCAACGGTAAATGTCGACAAATGGGTCAGCGATTTTGTACTGTCCAACCCTGGGGTAATGTCATTGTATATTTCAAAAATACCAGCCAACTTCCCCGCTGGCGCTACCGCGCTATCACGGTGTACAGCCTTATGCGAAAACGTTGTTTTGCCACTTCCCAAATCCCCATTCAGAATATCAATCGGCAAAGGCCCTGAAAGATCATGCAAGACAGCCGAAAGCGGTCGTGACATATCCCGAACCGTGGCTTTTTCATAATAATCCGTTGTGTAACGATTGGCATAATCTAAAGCGTCTTCACCGACCAAGACCATCGGATAGAGCGATTCATAACGGTTTTTTTCGTCTGGACGAAGTAAATCCTGCGTCTCCAACATCGTGAGAAAGTGACAAATACGGGTCTGTACTTCCAGTCCATAGGTAGCATTTTCGACGGGCTCAATCTGAGACATCACAACTTTCGCAAGTTGTAACAAACCTGTTTTCTCAGCTTTCAACAATCCCTTCGGGTCATAATCCGAAATCGCATCATGCAAATCGATGAGATAACTCAGTACACTGGCCAAACGAAAGTCATTGGGGAAAGGTTCGGTCTGAAGCTTTCCAAAGAACGAAGCCACATTTTGGTTCAACGATGTCTCTGCTGCACCCAATCGCCCCATCACACGAGAAAGTGTTTTTTGGACAGCATTCACAATATCTGTTGACGACTGAATATCGGTCACATCGGGCAACGCCAAACCAGCACCCGCCACATGAGACAGCAGCAACTCCTGCTTGGGAACAGCGCATTCCCCATTATCCGCACAAGAAGGACAACAGATCCCAAAGCGGTCAGACACTTTTTCCCAGGTTTTGACTTGGTAGGCCATAGATTTCATGAGCTGCTCAACAGGCAACTTCATGGTTTCAGCCGCACACGAAACAGCTTGCGCCACAAGCTCAAACCGGTCAGAAAAACGAAGTAAGTTCTCAAATTCCTGATAAGAACATGTGGTATCTGGATTATGAAATGCCTTCATTAACAACGCATTCTCTTTCGTCGCAAAAGGAATGGTTCTCGTCGTTCTATCTTTGAGATGTGACTGCAAAGCCTGCATGGCTTTTTTGTTCACAGGCACATCCGAAATATTCCGTAGAATGGTGTCCGCTATCTTAGGCGAGCCCACGATCTGACCCTTTAGTGCCGCCGGTACATTCAGATGAAAAAAGTCATCCTGACTGACACTATTGGTCAGAACAAAAAACCACTTCGAAGGCCAATCTTCGCGACCTGTCATCCGTTTCAAAAAACTGGCCCTGGCCGACGTATACGCGTTCAAAGGCAGATCCAAAGAACTGGCCGCTACCAAAGGCCACCCTTCATCACTGGCATCAAACCCAATATGGATTTTGCGGTCATGGATCACCGCAAAAGACGTGCTTTTTCCGCTATCCAAAAGCGGCTGTACTTCTTTGGCCCCTACCCCTATTTTCTCCTGAATTTTCTCCAAAACATCCAAAACGATAGAGTCTTTAAGCGTTGATTGGTACGTTCCAACAGTACGAATAAATTGAGCCAAGGGCGCTTTGGCCACCACGGTTGGCACCGCGTTCATTGACACAGCCGGGCGCACACCTTTCGGCGCACACAACTGAATCCCATACGGCTGCATTTCGGAGCGATATAACTGACCTTGGTACAAATACTGAGACGAAAACCCATCTCTCGTTTTCTCATATACACGCCCAGATTGAGACAAAGAGAACGCAACACCTCTATTTGTAGGCGTGGCTAGCGGGGCAGATTGTCCAGACCGTGATTCAATTTGTATCTGATACGCACTATCCAACTTCACCGCTATTTCTTTGCGCCCATCATGGATAAAAAACGTATCAAATTCACTCACGCCTTCCCCAGGTTCAGCACCAAAACATCCCTCACCCCAACCAAAAACGCTAGTCAGCTGTAACGAAGAATTTCGCGAAAACAACGACTCCAAATGATCAATATTTTCCAATCGCCGCTCTAAACGAATACGTTCATTCTCATCATTCGGACCACCCCGCAAACGAGAGAGTGTGGCCTGTCTGGCTTTTGAAAATACAGATACAGACGAGAC
>JAGYJO010000241.1 GCA_018402095.1 bacterium | reverse complement strand
TCTTAGTAGTCCCTGGTAATGGATATGGTGACAATGGCGAAGGTTATTTCCGGATTTCTATCACCACATCAGAAGATCGTTTGCATGAAGCGATTGCACGTCTTAAAAAAGCGAATATTAGATTCGCATAATTCTTATGGCGTGTGATTTGGGCGATAGCGTTTTGTTTGCACCATGCGATGTCCTACCCCCTTCCCCCCGCCCCAGGGAGGGGGGGTGTTGCTTTCGAGGGGGCGTCCTCCTTCGCCAAGTCTGCGGCAGACGCCCCCTCGAGCTCCCATTTTTTCAAGCTCAGCCGCAGGCGCTGGGATCCAAAGGGCGGAGCTTTTGTATGTGTCGCGGCATGCTCGCAGAGCCTCACGAGCACCCTCCCCGCATGGACTGGGGGACCCAGATCCAAGCTCAGCCGCAGGCGCTGGGATCCAAAGGGCGGAGCCCTTTGAAACTGTTTAAGTTTCTTTGTGTGGCGAAGCCACGCAAAGAAACGCGGGCGGCCTATTTCATTGGTTACTACGGCTTCGGCAACGCCGGAGACGAACATTTGCTTCGCCAAGCGAAAAAACTGGTAGCGGCGGAGAGATCATATGTATTGCCACCGCGTCGGCTTTTGGGCCTTTGGGATGTGGCCCGTCGTGTGCCGTTTATGGACCTGGTGGTCTTTGGTGGGGGATCCTTGTTTCAAGACAACTCTTCATTTTTGAGCATGGCGTATTATCTGTTGCTTCTGAGTTGGGCATGTCTGTGGCGACGAGATGTTTTTGTCTTGGGGCATGGCTTTGGACCTGTCCGATCACGTGTCTTGTCTCGTTGGTTGGCCATGCTGTTGCCCTATGTGGATAGGCTTGTTGCGCGGGATGCCCAGTCGTATGCGGATTTTTTGTCCTTGGGGAGTCGTCCTGATCGTACTTTTTTGGGTGTTGATTTGGCTTATGTTTCGGGGGCTCAATCAGACCTTTGGGGTGTGGATGGGATGGTTGCTGTATCTGTGAATGGCCGTGTTTCTCAGGTGTTTGAATCGGTGTTGTCCGCGGCGGCTACTGAAAGTGGATCAGGCGATTTTCTTTGGATTGCAATGCACGAAGGTTATGACGAAACACGTGCGCCGCATGTGCGGATGCGTGATGATTTGTCTTTGGACCTTGGCGTGTTCGGGGGCGTGCCTCCCCAAAAAAACAGATTTTTTCGGCTTTGCCGAGAAAGAAAAAGGAGGTTGAAAGGGCTGCGTCCTTTCAATCCCGTAGGTATGCGTCTGTCTAGTGCGGAGGCAGCGCTGAGGTTTCGCGCATGTATCTCTATGCGGTATCACGCGTGTGTTTGGGCTTCTTTGCGTGGTATTCCTTTTTTGGCTGTTGGGGATGATCCCAAACTACATGCCTTGGCGCACGCATTTGGACAGCCGGTGGTGTCTCTTCTGGTGTCAGCTCGCCTTGTTCAAACAGCGATAACCACGTTTCTACTCAAAAGAGAAATGTACAGATCACGTTTGCTGGCGGAGAGGCCTGCCGTGTTTGCTGATGCTAAAACCCTTGTGACGCGCTATCGTGACTGATGGTGCTTATGTGGGTTATATCCCTGCTGGTGGGGGTCTCCTCTGTATGAAAATACTCGCTTAAATCGTCGCTGAGGCTGCGACCTTTTGGCATGGCTATGTCGACGCCAAAGGGTTTTTCTTCGGGCAATGTTCCTGAGATCAAGATGAATTGGGTTTCCAGAAAATCTTTGTCGCGGATGTTTTTGGCAAAAATGTCACCGTCGGTTTCGTTGCCCATGTCTCTGTCTGAAAATACATACTGAAAAGGATCTCCTGCGCTAGCAGCTTCGAAAAACGCAGATTTCGCTTCTTCTAAATTTGAACAGAGCGTAATTCTGTTCTCGGAAAAACCGAGAGAGAGGGCTATGCGATGGGCGCATTTTCGACAAGAGCGGACATCGTCTGCGATTAATAGGCGCGAGGTGGTGGGTGTCGGTTTTAGATGTGTCTGTGATGGGGAGGGTGAAATCTGTGTGAGCGATGGGGATATTGGGTTGCTCAATAAGGTGCTGCCGCGACTTGCTGTCGTGAGGGGTGTTGGCATTGTTTGGGTAGACTTTGGGCGAACTTCGATTTGGGTTGTTGTCTTTTGTTTTTTGTTGCTGACTATTTGTTGCGTGAGTGCTGTCGTCTGTGGCGGGCTGGGGCTCAAACAACGAAAACAGTTAGAGATAACGTGCATGGCTTGGTTATAGCAGGG
>JAGYJO010000240.1 GCA_018402095.1 bacterium | reverse complement strand
ATCAGCAGCTATCCATTACAACTCTGGCCGTCAGCCCCTCACTGCAGCCCCCTCTTACAGCGAAGGCGACCTGAGAGCAGCTGGCACAACGCCAGTCCGATGCAGAGATTTATTATTGTGTTTGCCTGCCCAACCACCTCAGAGGCAGACGGATATGACAGCAGAGTGTGCCAACATTTCCCGCCGGTGCAAGCTTTCCTCATTCAGGATATGTCAGTGTCCGCTGTGTCGGATGCTCAGATGGTTATATTTTAAACAGATGAGTCGATAAGGCTGCCATTGCAGGCTCTGTTGCAGACTACATAACGGTAATCAGGCACCTGATCAGTGAAGGGATTGCTGGATTGACGCCCATCCTCCGGATGAGATGGCTGTATTCTTCCTGCTGTTATTCTGTTGTCACTCTGCAATCCAACCGAAAATCCAGACGACACGTGGCAATAGCAGCACGATAAAACAGCAGCTCAAAACAACGACCAGCACGAAATCAAGCGACACTATAACCAACAAGGCCTTCACGCAGCCAAGTAATCAAACAGAATTTTGTTTATTTAAAAACAAAAAACTCAAGATAATACCATCAATCGTTGAGAGAATTACGATTACAGAGATTTCAAACCCTGTGTACGCCGCCACTCCAGACAGAATACTAAACAGCACATTAAAAAACAGAACCGCGACATACAGATACCGAACTATTGTATAGCCAAAGTAGATACTCAGATAACAAAACATCGACAACGCATATATGTTCCAGCCAAACCAATAAGGGATTTCAAACAATGGCTTGACTGGCATGTAAAACAGAAAGTTCAGTTCTTCCTCAGAATACAACGAACCATAAAAATATGGTAAGAACACAAAAACACTGTACACAAACATAGCCAGAACCAAAATCCGGTTCAAAACAGTACGCTCCATATACCGCCCACTTCAGTTTATTAGACACATTTTAGTACAGCTACTTTTTCAATCAACCACCAAACCTTACTGAAAATTTCCCATCAAGCAACGATCGTAATTTTGTATAAAATTCTGGAAAAAATCATCTTCCAGCTGGTATTTATTCACACCAATTAAAACCCCATACTTTTGAGAAAAGAGAAAAACCAACCCACCAGAATCAAACCCCTTTCTCTCAATCAATACAAAATCCAGATACTCTTCAGACTGAATGTAAATAACCTCACCATCAAAGGAGTCTCGTTTCACTAACGAAAACCATCTCAAATGTTCATTTTCAACATACGAAATCAAAAACTGATCATTATCTCTGGAGACCAAATGATTAAAAACACCAAAACCACTGCAATAAGCCTTCAGACTATAATGCTCACCACCATCAAAGCGCCGCTCAAAAAGATGGAAATAAGGCGATGACACAATAGCTTTCCACGCAACGTAAACCAGCCAAAGAATCGCAACAACCAGAACTGAACGACACACATCTCTAAGCACTTTATTTTCAATCACAAAATGGTACCGTTTTAGGAAGTTGCGGACTGCGAGCTTTATTCCCACCTATAGACTCTGCTAAATCAAAACCAGACTGACCCGTTTGTTCAAGATAGCGTCGTTTCACCCTATCCAGAGTTTCAGAGTATGAAGCGAACTCGCTATATGACATTGGACATGACCCACTTAAGCATTCTCCAACTACCCGCTCCGCATGAGCAATAGATTCTCGCATACTCTTCAATTCACGCTGACTTTGATTGTAATCAAACATCGCTTTTGTTACTGACATAACACCAGCCGCTGTTATGACATGCGATAGTCCAATAAGTCCATCCGGATCAACAAAATTAACCGGATCCCCCAACACATACCCATACAGGTTTGAGTCTCCCCCCTCAAAGCCTATCGGATCACGCGCTGTCCATCTTCCAGCTTCCGGATCGTAGTCTCTGTAGCCAAAACGGATCAACCCGGTATCAGTATCGTACAACCCACCCGCAAATCCGAACGGTAACGTAAATTCCGGCGCACTGTCTCCAATCACATTGCCGTAGCTATCGTAACTGAATTGCTTGACGACGTTGCCGCTGCTGTCGGTTACCAGTCTCGGCGTGCCCAGCTGGTCGGTCAGGATATAGTACTTACTGCCATTCTGAGTAAAGGCTGTGGGCGCATGGCCGAGTGTGTATTCAAACCGTTGCTTCATGTTGTTATTGGCATCATAAATCGCCAACAACGTGGTCTTATTTTGCCACAGGTATTTTCTTCGCCTTGTTTT
>JAGYJO010000024.1 GCA_018402095.1 bacterium | reverse complement strand
AATTTCTACGGCGGTGTACCCTTTATTGAACATCAGAATCGCCTTTATGCGATCACGCTTTTTCCCGTCCCTTTCGGCTCGGTGCAGAATCTTTAGTTCTAGAACTTCATTGTCGCTTAATTTTAGTTTCATTTCCTGATTTTCCCATGATCCTTATCAGGAAACTCATGAAATTTTCATGGTGCTTTCTCTAGATTCTATTTTGGAACGAGTATAACAATTCTTTATTGCTATTGTACAAAACACAACAGCAACACAACAGAAGAGCGCACACAAAACACAGAGCCCCGAGAACCCGTATTAGCTACAGAACTGATAGCCATACAGCCATCAGCCCCGCCACTTGCCAAAGTCTATAACTTATAAAAACAAAAATGAGCCTTGGAATGTAACGCTCCAAGGCTCATTAAAAACAAAAGCAGCCACGCCCCCCCTTTTTTCGAATCCGCAGACTAAGCCGAGGGCCCATCCTCACCCTCTTTTTTGTCAGCACTAGAACCAGTCTTAAACCCTTTATCAAATTCATTCTTTGCCTGTCCCAAAGATTTGGCAAATTTAGGAATCGCCGACGCCCCAAATAAAACAAAAATAACCAACCCGATAACAATAAGTTCCGTTGTACCCAACATAAACAAACCTCCGTTAAGACCTGGGATGATTCAATTCATCCAAAATCGCATAATACATCCGTTGCAACTGTCCATACCACTCCCCTAATTTCCTCACGACACCAGGCAAGTCTTCCGGACGCACCACAACAAGCAGCACAACAAACACAAGCATCAATTCCAAGCCGCCAATACCAAACATATTAGGCGTCTCCCCACCCAAAAATTTTAGCCACCAAAATGGACAAAAAATACAGCGCCGTCAACGGAATCGCAATACTACACTGAGAGACAATATCAGGCGGCGTGACAACAGCAGACAACACCAATATCCCCACCAACACATACCGAGAAGCGCCCAAAAGTTGCTTACGCGTCAACCACCCAAAAAACAACAAAACCTCTAATATAATAGGGAACTGAAACGCAAGCATGCCATAAATCAACATATTAATGACATAAAAAACATTTTGCTCGAAATGCAACAGAACACCAACACGCGCAGGAACAAACCGCCACCCGTCATCGTCGATGCGTGAAAGAGATCAACCAAAATAGCTCAAAACCAAACTCAAAACGGCCAAAAACCCACCCGCGATCGCCGACGCCAAAACAACACGACGCTCCCGCTTAGACAAACCGGGAAATACAAATCGCAAAAGCTGATACAGATGAAAAGGCAAAGTCGCCACAAACCCGGCCAAAGCACAAAACTTCATCTTAGCGACAAACCCCTCAAAAACAGAGGTCACAATCAATTGCGTTTGCCCTGCATTCTCAAAAGGCAGCATCAACCATGCAATAAAAGTGTCATAAAAAACATAGGCCACAACAAAGCCAACAAAAACAACAACAACACTGAGAAACAAACGTTTCCGCAGCTCTCGAATATGATCAAAAATAGAAACAGATGCGCCTGTCATACGAAGCTTAGTTCCAATTCACAAAAACCAGATCAAAGGGATGCACCCGAACTTTATCCCGTTTGAAGTTACCCATGAACGGCACATACTCCCCTGAAGAAGACTTCACCGGCTTCAGTATTTGAATAGGGTACCCCTTGTGACGTAACTGCCCAACCGTTTTCTCAACCAACCCAGCACCTATCTCCGAACCATTGACAGCCTCTTTCGGAAGCACCCCTATAACATTGGGAATGAGGTATGTTTTTGGCGCATGCAGTTCAAACCCAACGACAACAGCACAATGATGCCCCGCCAATATATCAAAGGGAAATACCTGAGTTTCTTTTTCTTGTTTTAAATCAGAGTCTTGCTTAGCCTGTTTTTCTTGTGTGTCTTTTTTTTTCTCATGAGCCCCTGTACGAGAGAGAAAGTACAAAAATATTTGGCCCGCCCAAACAGCAGACACGCCAACAAGAACCAAGAAAAGACCACGTAAAAAAGACCCACGCATCGCCCATTGAATGGCATACTCCAGACAAAGCGATAAAGCAAATGCCATGAGCAACA
Organism: bacterium; assembly: GCA_018402095.1. Lineage (GTDB taxonomy): Bacteria > Margulisbacteria > Marinamargulisbacteria > SXXA01 > SXXA01 > M30B43. The sequence goes on along the minus strand of JAGYJO010000024.1, from coordinate 12,052 downwards.
ACAAGGAAACCATCATCGGTAAAGATTTTTGAATTTTCCGAATCTGCCCAAACAACCAATCATAGGTATTGCGAAGAAGTTTCATGAGGGACATCATAGACCATTTAGCGCAACACATGCCATAATTTTTGGTAATTTTCACACAGAATGGACCATCGTCATGCATTTGATCGTCTGCCTAGGCAATCCCGGAACAGAATACAAACAAACACGCCACAACATCGGCTTCATGGCAGGAGAAACCCTACTCTCAAACATGAGCACAATGAACCGTCGGGAAAAGTTTCATAGCCAATGCGTGAGCGGAACACTTGGCAACAGCCCTATCCTCGTCCTCTTCCCGCTGACGTACATGAACCTTTCGGGAAAAGCGGTCACCGCAGCCATGAGTTTTTATAAAATCCAACCCGAAAACATCGTCGTACTCTACGATGACCTAGATATCCCATTTGGCCACTTACGATTTAGAGAAAAAGGCAGTGCCGGCACCCACAACGGCATGCGCAGCATTGTCGGGGATATTGGCAGCAACTTTACAAGACTCCGCATGGGAATAGGCCCGAAACCCGAAGGCTATGACACCTCCGGATTTGTTCTGGGTCGCTTCACCCCAACGGAGACAGCGCAACTACCCAAAATTTGCGCAGCCGCTGCAGAAACGGTTCAGCAGTGGATCACCAAGGGGAAAGATGCCGCAACCCGCACCGCGGCCGCATTTGCTACAACGACAGCTACAACGCCCACGTCAACGCCGCCGACACAATAAGCCCTTCATTTTTTGCGCTGTACACAGCATCCGTATCATCAGGTCCCGCCAAAGACGTTTTACCCGAATGGGATACAGTATCCGGCAAAATAAATTCAGCCGCCAAATCCAGCTTAAAGAAAGGACTAAAACGATAATCTGCACCAAGGGTAAAGCTTTGCCCTGCCACAAGCGCCGGCCCAAAGCCAACCAGATTAAAAAAAGCAATACTGGAATCCAAATACTGCCCACTGCCAAAGGCATAATAACCATTGCTGGCACTCAAATCCATTTTATCGCCAACAACGGAAGGTGAGTAGTTATACCCCATACGCCAAGAAGAGGTCCCTGGCAGCCAGTCATGCACAACACCCATCGCCAAAACAGTTTGATCTTTCCATCCCATAGCACCAAAGCCTTGGGTTTCAGACCAAAAAATCTGCTTCACATCAGTCGAAAAGGTAAAGTCCCCGTGCTGACTAGAAATACCAACACCCAATTCTGACGGCAGTTCAAAATTAAAATCATCATAGGTGCCATTCCTGTCAAAATCAAAAATACGTTTAAAAGTCAGCGGAACAGAGCTTGTGTAACTCACGCCCAACACAGTCGTCGGATTCACATCATAGCTACCACCCACCTGAAATCCCGCAGAAAAAGTATCCGAAAATCCCCCACCACGCTGCTGAATAGTCGACGGATTCCCGGTACCATCTGGCAACATTGCGGAAAGACTCAGTCCCCCATAGGTAATACGGGTCGACACACCCAAGGCCCATGGCCCCTCCGCGTAGGAAACCCCGGGAATTAACTGCAAGGACATAAAATGGGTTCTCAGTTGTGAGAAAATTCCATTTTCTGCTGTTTCGTTTCTATAGTCCACACCAAAACCAGCTGTACCAAACAACCCTACGCCCGCTGTAATACGATCTGTGATAGGCGCCATGATTCCCATTTCGGGTATGACAAAAAAGGTCGCTTCATTTCTGACAAACCCGGTATTCGCTGTCACAACAGGACCACTATAAGAAATGCTGCTTTGCGGATCTAACCCTGCAAAATTCGCACCCAAAAAAAACTGTGTTGTTTTATTTTTGGACATCAAGGCAGGGTTCTTAGCCAAGCTTTCAAACCCCGTATTCAGCGCAATACCCGTGCCACCAGCACCTATAGATTGTGGGGTCAGACCGATAAGGTTCGCACCATTGATGCCATGGACAACGCCAGACATCACCACAAAAAGGCCTAAAAAACAGCTGCATATTTTTAAAAACATCCACATACCTTTCAGTAAAATCGATATAAAATTGACTCTAGATTTCGAAATGCCGAGCCTACACTATTTTACAACAGAACAAAACAACGAACGCCTGAATACCCACATTCCTGGCCACTAAACAAATTTTCAAAGACACTGATAACTTACGTTTTTCGCGCCAAATACATGGACAAAAAAGGCAACTCATCTTGAAATGTTAATTTAATATTACAACTATCCCCTAGAACCGTTTTCACAGGAATCCCAAAGTGTTCACAAAGGCCAGCCTCATCCGTCACAGCAGAAGGTTCCCCATTGGCATAGATGTGATGCAACACTTCAGCACGAAACACCTGTGGGGTTTGTACACGATACAGATAGTCTCTAGGAACGGTTCGTTGCACGTAACCGCCAACAACTTCTTTCAAAGTATCTGCACATGGGATCACAGGAATAACACATGGCAATTCAGGGTGCACCAGCAACCGAGCAATCAACTCGGCAGACACCATAGGGCGTGCGGCGTCATGCACCATTATATGCGTCGGCCAATCACCTAACGCCTGCACCGCGGCACGAACAGAGGCATCACGCGTGGCCCCACCAAGACATATTTCCCAAGGATGCCTCACCGTTTCCGAAACAAGTTGTGTCACCACATCCCGATCCTGATCACGCGTTGCGACGACAAATCGACACGAACACGCCCAATCATAATCATCTAAAGCAGACAAAGTCCAAGACAAAACAGAGCGACCCAAAACAGGCCACAGTAGCTTTCCGAGATCACCACCGAATCGGGTCGCGGTTCCTGCCGCAGGCAATACAATACCCAGTTTCATTGCAGGTTTTGATTACCCGTACTCACCCCAGCGGGCACTGTATAGAGCGTGTTCAACGCCATCACCACGTCATGAGAAATCAACACATTCGGCAAGCGTGATGGATCACGCAAAACCCACTTCTTAGCCTCTTCCGACAAGGGGACCTTAACATCTAAGCTATCAGAAAAAACACGACCTTCTTGTCTATTGAACACGGTCAAATCAATAGACATAGTGACCACAATATCGTTATTAGAAAAAACAGCTTTGGGCGTCAAAACCGCAGTCAAAACCGTATCCACGTTTAATGCGCTGCACCAATGCAAGGCCGCCGCCGGGTTTTGCAAAAGCACCCACTTGTAACCATAGACAACCGTCAACGCAAGACCGTCTTTTTTAGGCGGTGGCGCATCGGGATAAAAAGCAAAAGCAGACTGAAGCGCAACGCTCGAGGCATCACGAACCCAGCTATTGGAAGCATTCACCAACCCACGCAAAAAAGAATCGGTTAACGGCGCAATATGTCTAGACCCCAAAGAAACGACAGCATCACGGCCCTCAACATGAACCATTGGGTTCCAGACAACAGACAGCACCCCAATAGAGTGATTCTCTATCGCATTTCGCAAAACAGGCGTGGGCTCACAAGAAGCAAGCAGAAAACCCAACACACATAGACACATATATGTATAACGACGCATACACAAAAGGGTAACAAAAGAGAGCGTATGCCGGCTATGGGTTTTTAAAAAAGGCCTCCGAAGTTGAAACCTCTTTGTCATGAAAAAATGATATCTCATCGAGAAAACAACACCAACGAAAAACAGACATTATCGGCAAAAAAAATCTCAAAATCACCAAAACACAACAATTCTGTAACAACAAAAACGAATAACCCGCAAAAACCTGCCATGGCACTATTTTTGTAGAGTGTAGTCACAATTAATTTGTGCCCACATACTCCCCCCAAAAAAGGATCCTCCCCATGTTCACAACACACGATCTGCACTTACTCTCTGAGCGTTCACACACAGTCCCCATCAGCAACCCTAAAGTCTTAGCCATCACAAAAAATAGAAACACCTCCCCAATCACCGTTGCACGAAAACTCTCCGAAGACCTCCCTGTAGAGAATCTCCCTCCGCTCTACATAAAAACGTCTATAAGCCACCTATTGCCGGTGAATTACCCATCCCCATTAACCCAGCCAGCAGAAGTCACAGAGGCAATAGAGGATCGATACCACGCCGTCAAAAAAAACCTGACCCACGTTTACAAGCAACTACCGATAACAGCGCAGCAACAATTCAGTAAAAAAGATTTCAAAAAATACATGTACCCAGCAATCAAACACGATGCACGCCTATCTGAGATATTCGAAAACAGCACACCACCACGAATTAGCAATAGCGAAAATCTGGCATCCGAAGCGCATAGACAATACCCATTCAGACACTACACCGCATTGAGCATCAAAATAGAAGGACATACAAACGGCCAATTTATTTTTGAAAAACGGACAAATTACACACTAATAGGATGGTGTCATCAAAACAAACATTTTTCATTTCAAGAACAGTCACTGGCGCCACCAAGCAGAAAATATCGCGCAGCTACAATATCAAGCGACAATCACCCCATTGAGGCCAAGCTCAGCAACGCATCCAAATCAATACACTTCTCACAGGAACACCCTCTTGAGACACGTCCGATGGCCCGTCCGCAAAAAAGTGCGACAACATTCAACTTGAGCGCATATTTGAGAAACACAAAATAGTCACAACCTGCTATGATGCTCATCACTATGGGCATCATTAAAGCATTGGATCCAACCACTATTCAAAAAATTGCCGCTGGGGAGGTCATCGACCGGCCCTCCTCAATTGTAAAAGAACTCATAGAAAACAGCCTGGATGCCAAAGCCAGCACCATTACAATCGACATCGACAATGGCGGATTATCTCGTATCCAAATCATAGACAATGGCACAGGCCTTCACCCAGAAGATCTCCTTGTTGCCGCACTGCCCCATACAACGTCCAAAATCACCGCAGTAGAAGACATTTTTGGCATTCATACACGTGGGTTTCGTGGTGAAGCACTCTCGAGCATCGCCCATGTCGCGACACTATCACTTACATCCAAGCACCAAGAGGCAGACATTGGCACACAAGTCATCGCCACACTATCTGAAATATCCGCACCCAAAACTGTCGCACACCCCACAGGTACCACTGTACTTATTTCACATTTATTTGATGAAATCCCTGTTCGCCGAAAGTTTCTGAAAAGCCCAGCCACTGAGTTTGGCTATATTTATGAAATCGTGTCCCATTTCTCACTTATTTTCCCAGAAGTCACCTTTGTTTTACGACACAATGGCAAAGAAAGTCTCAACACCAGAGGCAGCCAAAACATCTCTGATCGTATTGGCATTCTCTTGGGTGGCAATGCACAAAAACAACTCATCCCAATTGCGTACAACAGCAACGACATTCACGTCACAGGTGTCATTAGCCAGCCGGGCCAAACCTATCCCAATCGCAAATGGCAACTCTTTGGAATCAATGGACGTCCCGTCAAAAGTCAAATCCTCTACAAAGCCACCATGGATGCATTTGCAGATGTTGTTCCTGCGCGTCGTTTCCCGCTGGCCATTCTAAACATACAACTCCCGGCGGACAGTATCGATGTCAACATTCACCCTCAGAAATTAGATATCAAGTTTCAAAAGTCACAACACGTTTACGACGCTATTCGCAGAGCCATTTCTGGGTTTCCAACGAGAGGACGCCCAGCTAGCAGATGCAGCCGCAGGACTCAGCCATTTCACACCAGCATCACAGCATCCACTCATGAATGCCGATATCGAAAGACAGGTTCCCAAAAGTTTTTTTTCCGAGCAATCCATCTGGAACGGATCTACGAATGAAACGTACAAAAAGCCCCATCATCAGCCTTTTATCGCTATTCCCAGTGATACATACGCAGACACGCCCTTAGTGGCCCCAACGCAACAATCACCCACACATTGGAATTCAGAAACACCCAGCAACAGCCGCATCGACACACCCACACAAAGCACACCACCGCAGACAACGGCAACTGCGCCATCAACGGCTTTTCTCCAAATACTCAACACCTACATCATCATCCCCACCCCAACAGGCATGTGGATTATGGACCAGCATGCTGTCCACGAACGTATTTTGTACGAAAAGTTCAAAGAAACCGCAGACAAAACGCTCACGCAACCCCTGCTAATACCACATCCGATTCACATGCCAGGCAAAGCCATGAGTGCTTTTCATGAGATCGCACCCATGCTCCGCGAAATGGGGTTTGAGACCGAAGACTTTGGCCACGACCAAATCATTATTCGGACAATTCCCCAATGGGCACAAAAAATGCCACTAACCCCATTTTTCGAGGCTGTTTTGGAAGATTTAAATGATGCATCTACAAACAACACAATTCAAAGCCACCAAAAAGATCAGCTTCAAATGAAGGCATGTAAAGCCGCCATTAAAGCAGGCAAAACCCTCCACGAATCCGAAGTCAAACAACTGGTATCCGACTTCTTAATCAGCCCCTCAAATTACACGTGTCCGCATGGCCGCCCCTTGGCAAAATTCTTCGACAAAGCCGCATTTGAACGGTGGTTTTTGAGGTAATTGATTTGACAAGCTCAAATTCCTAGACCAATATAGCCCCAATGAAGAAAAAGAACTTGGTTATTGTTGAGTCCCCCGCTAAAGCAAAAACTATTTTGCAATACCTGGGAGACAACTATCTCATCAAAGCATCTATGGGACATGTGAGAGACTTACCCAAACGCACATTGGGTATTGATGTAGAAAAACAATTCACCCCCTCTTACCAGGTTTTAAAAGACAAGAAAAAACTGGTAACCGAGTTAAAAAGCCTCGCCAAAAAATCAGAAGCCGTCTTTATCGCAACAGACCCTGACAGAGAAGGGGAAGCCATTGCATGGCATATTCAAGAAGCGTTAGGCCTTCCCGAATCAGACGTTCACCGTATTGTGTTTAATGAAATCACAAAAACAGCTGTCCAAAATGCTATCCAAAACAGCCGTACTATTAATCACAACTTGGTTAATGCACAACAAGCGCGTCGGGTACTAGACCGTCTGATCGGGTACAAACTCAGCCCTATTTTATCAAAAAAAATTCGTCGGGGCTTGAGTGCGGGACGTGTTCAATCCGTCGCCGTGAAACTCATTTGTGATAGAGAAAAGTTAATCCAAGCTTTCGTCCCAGAAGAATACTGGGTTATCCAAGCACAACTCACTACAAAAGAAGGGCCTCTAACCGTAACCCTTTGCGCGACGGAAACACCAACCAACAAATACACGGTACATGATGAAAACACCGCACAAACGGTTACCGCCGCACTGGAAAAATCCACTTATCACATTCAAAATATCAAGCAAACAGATGTTTCGCGAAACCCTGCGGCACCATTCATCACATCGACATTGCAACAAGAAGCATCTAGAAAATTAAACTGGACCACAAAAAAGACCATGATGGTGGCGCAGCAGCTGTACGAAAGCGGTTTAATCACCTATATGCGTACAGACTCTTTTCGTATTTCAGACGATGCTGCAGCCGCTGCAAAAACATACATCAATGATTCTTTTGGCAAAAACTATCTTGCAACTGTCAAGAAAGCCGCAAAACAGGTTAAAGGGGCACAAGACGCACACGAAGCCATTCGCCCTTCCTACGTTGACAAAACACCCCAAGCCCTAAAGGGTGAACTAGGCTCCGATGAGCAAAAGCTTTACACCTTGATTTGGAATCGCTTTATTGCCTCTCAAATGGCACAAGCCAAATTCAAGGCAACCCAAATCATGGTCTCTACCGACAAGGATACACCGCCTTACTTTCTGAAAGCGACCGGATCTATTATGAGCTTTGACGGTTTCATGCGTGTTTACCTCGAAGGAAAAGACCACGAGGACGAAGATCCAGAGAAAACATTACCTCCAATCACAGAAAAAAGTGACCTCTCACTCAAAGCCGTTGCATCCGCACAAAAGTTCACGCAACCACCTCACCGTTATTCGGAAGCTACCCTGATCAAAGAGATGGAAGAGCGCGGTATAGGAAGACCATCCACCTATTCACCGACCATTTCTACAGTCTTGGATCGTGGATACGTCGAAAAAGATAAAAAGCAACTTGTTCCAACCGCTTTAGGTCAATTAACAGACGAAAAACTGGGTGAGTTCTTCTCCGAAATCATCGATATTGATTTCACGGCAGAGATGGAAAAACAACTCGATGATATCATGGATGCCAAATATGTTTGGCAAGACGTGGTTGCCAAAATTTATAGTCCACTCGTTGTGAGCCTCAAAAGAGCTGACGCTGAAATGGAAAAAGTAAACACAGACAAACCTACCGATGAAATTTGTGACAAATGTCAGTCACCTATGATTATCAAAGAAGGCCGATTTGGTGCATTCATGGCTTGCTCCGGGTATCCAGAGTGTAAAAACACAAAATCCATGACCAAACCCCTGGATGTAAACTGTCCCAAATGCAATAGCGCCCTAATTGCAAAAAGAACAAAAAAAGGCAAAGTTTTTTATGGATGCCAAGGATATCCGGCATGTGATTTTGCACTATGGGATGAACCTATACCAGAACCCTGCCCCACATGTCAGCATCCCTTTTTAATCAAAAAAACAAAAGGACGGCAAGAAACGGTTCTTTGCCCAGGCTGCAATGCACCGGTTGATCGCTAGGTTAAACACCCTTTTCATTCGAAACTGGCAACGAAAAGTGCTGGCACTTGCTATCACACTATTTCTACTCTACTTGTCCAGAGAGGCCCTAAAATGAAAATCGCGGAGACTTTTTCAGACTTAAGCAAGCACAGACTAGCACTCTCTGGAGAAGCCGCTCTAATCCCCACTATGGGGGCCTTACACGAAGGGCACTTAGCCCTGATACGGCTCGCCAAGTCCCACGCCAAACATACCATTGTCAGTATTTTTGTAAACCCCACACAATTTGGGCCAAATGAAGACTTTGAGAGTTACCCAAGGTCGCGTACAAAAGACCTCATGCAACTAGAAAAAGTCGGCGTTGATATTGTTTTTTTTCCAACCACACAGGAAGTTTATCCAAACGGAATACATGAAGCCACACGCATTTATGTCCCCACGATAGGACATCTTTATTGTGGCAAAAGTCGCCCGACTTTTTTCGAAGGCGTCTGTAGCATTGTGTTACGCCTATTTCTGATCACGAAACCAACGCATGCTGTTTTTGGGGAAAAAGATTTTCAACAAGTCACTATTATTAAAAAAATGATCACAGATCTCTATTTAAACATCAAAATCATACAAGCCCCTATTGTACGTGAAGATGATGGACTTGCGATGAGTAGCAGAAACCAGTATCTCAGCGAAGCAGAACGCCAACTAGCAACAGAGATATACAAAGCCCTCATCAAGCTGCAAAAAACACCGCAGAACAGTAATATCGCAGCCGCCATCCAAAAAGAAGTCTGCGAGCTGGAGCGGAACGGGATCAGAGTCGACTATTTAAGTCTAGTCGAAGAAGGTTCATTACGAAAAATAACGAAACCAACGCCAAACAGCAGAGTTCTCTTTGCGGGATACATTGGCAAAACTCGGCTCATTGATAATATGCCGTTGACTCAAACAGATTAAGTCAACGGCATAGACAAAGAAAATTTAGACCAAATCTATCAAAAAGGCCTGCGCATCTAAATCACCGTCAGCAGCACGTTCTTGTAACTTCACCAAGACTTTACCAAGAAGGTCTTCTGCTTTTTCATGGTCGCTACTACGCGTTTGATCATTCAAAAGGGCACCCAAATAATTGGCAAATTGTAGCAATTCTTCTGTTTTAGAAAGGGCCTCTTTCGGCACCGTTTGGGTCTCAGCTTTCTGTTGCTCCATCAATGATTGCAATTTCATTTGAATTTGCATTTTCACAGCATTAAAGGCATCGTTGCTCAAACGGCTCAACGAGTCATCCGCCGCCGTTAGTTCCGTATCAACAGCACCCATACCTGTAGGGTTAGACAAGTGCTGTTGTGCCTCTTGAAAAAGATTGGCAAAAGAAGCATCTCCAGCAGACGTTGCTGAACCCGAAGAAGCCGTTGCGCTGGTTGCACCCAATACATTAGAAAACATTCCTGATGAAACACCAAATGACATACTCAGCTCCTTATTTAATAGCGATAATGATCAGGCTTGAATGGCCCATCCACAGAAACACCTATGTAATCGGCTTGTTCACTGGTAAGTGTCGTCAATTTAACACCCAGTTTGTCAAGGTGAAGTCGTGCAACTTCTTCATCCAGACGCTTGGATAAGGTATACACGCCCACTTCGTAAGCATTTTCCCAAAGATCCAACTGTGCCAAAACCTGGTTGGTAAATGACATACTCATTACAAAAGAAGGGTGACCCGTTGCACAACCCAAATTAACCAAACGACCTTCGGCTAACATATAAATAGCACGCCCATCCTCAAATACATACTGATCCACTTGTGGTTTGATTTCAATTTTACGAACACCAGGTGCATTGTTTAATGCCTCTACTTGGATTTCATTATCAAAGTGACCAATATTAGAAACGATAGCCTGGTCTTTCATGGCCAATAAGTGGGAAAGACAAATAATATCTTTGTTGCCGGTCGTCGTAACATAGATATCCCCAATAGGCAGAGCCTCTTCCAAAGACGTCACCTCATACCCCTCCATAACGGCTTGTAAGGCACAAATAGGATCGATTTCAGTAACGATTACCCGTGCCCCAAAGGTACGCATAGAATGGGCGCAGCCTTTACCGACATCACCATAACCACATACAACAACAACCTTACCAGCTAACATCACATCCATAGCACGCTTCAAACCATCGGCCAAAGACTCTCTACACCCATATAAGTTATCAAACTTAGACTTCGTAACGGCATCATTGACGTTAATAGCTGGCACTTTAAGCTGGCCTTTTTGATGCATCTGATAAAGACGATGAACGCCCGTCGTTGTTTCTTCAGAAACACCCTTGAGTTCCTCCATCATTTGAGTCCAAAAACCAGTAGAAAGAGATAATTCTTGTTTTAATAAGCGATGAACAATAGCAAGCTCTTTATCTTCTACTGGCACATCTAATAGGCTTGGGTTTGACTCAGCCTCAGCACCTTTATGAACAAACAACGTCGCGTCACCACCATCATCAACAATCAAGTTGGGGCCTTTACCATCAGGGAAACGCAACATCTCTCTTGTACACCACCAGTATTCCTCCAGGGTTTCACCCTTCCAAGCAAAAACAGGGATACCTGCGGCCGCAATTGCAGCCGCCGCCTGATCTTGCGTTGAAAAAATATTACAAGAAGCCCAACGAACATCGGCCCCCAAAGCGACTAAGGTTTCAATTAAAACAGCAGTTTGAATAGTCATATGCAGAGATCCCGCAATACGAGCACCTTTAAGGGGCTTTAAATGACCATATTTTTCACGCAAAGCCATAAGGCCAGGCATCTCTTTTTCTGCAATAGAAATTTCTTTCCTACCCAAATCCGCCAACAAAATATCGCGAACTTTATAAGGCAAAGTTTTTGTGACCGTCATCCTAAAGCTCCCTTACAATAACCGTGCCATACGCACGCCAGCAATACCACGCAATCTATCCATCAAATCAGTTTTGGGATCCCCATTAAAATCAACGATATTATAGGCTAAATTCCCACGACTCTTATTTACCATTTCCATGATATTCAAGCCATCTTGTGCCAATAGGGAGGTGATTTGACCTACCATATTCGGTACATTTTCATTCATCAGAATCAGACGATACGTCCCAGTTCTTTCCAGTGTGCAATTTGGAAAATTGACAGAATTAGAAATATTTCCATCTTCCAAATAATCTTTTATTTGATTAGCAACCATGACAGCACAATTCGTTTCAGCTTCTTCTGTAGATGCCCCCAAATGTGGAATACAAATAACATTTGGATGTTTGATCAAAGCCTCTGTTGGAAAATCAGTAACATATTTACCTAGCAACCCAGAATCTAGCGCCTCTAAAATAGCCTCATTGTCCACTATTTCTGCACGTGCAAAGTTCAAAAGAATGGCACCACGTTTTACCGTTTTCAACGTCTCTGCATTAATGAATTTATTTGTATCTTTGATCCAAAATTGATT
>JAGYJO010000239.1 GCA_018402095.1 bacterium | reverse complement strand
AGTGTCGCCCCCTGCACCCCCGTCTAGGAAGCGGTTACACTCGGTCCCCTTTAACCCCTGTTTTAAGGGGGAATTATCGGATTACGGGATGATACAACCTCATCATCGAGCAAGATTCGATGCGCCGGGGTCTCCACATCATCATACTGACCATGACGAATCCCCCACACAAAAGCAGCGACAAACCCACCAGCCAACAGCAAGGCCAAGGGTAAAAGTAGTAGTACGATATTCATGAGTGTTCCCCGCGATGTGTCGCAAAGGGCTGACGCCCTTTGGTTTGTTTTTTTTCGTGAGGGCTATCGCCCTCACACTCTCCGCCACTCCCACCAGGCGACGTCCACATCGACGAAACAACGACCGTCAACGAACTCAAGGGCATCAAAACCGACGCCACCAAGGGGGTGATCGCTCCCATCAATGCCGCAATACAAAACGCCACATTATATACCAAGGAGAGTGCTAAATTACGACGAATCACCTGCCGGGTTTGGCGACAAATACCCAAGAGCCGTATCACACCACCCAAACCGGGTTTACCCAAATACACATCCGCCGCTTTCATACTGGCCTCCAGACTCCCATGTACCGCCACCCCAACCGTAGCCGCTTTGAGCGCCACAGCATCATTGGCCCCATCGCCCACCATCATTGTATGCGGATATGCCAGCACGGATTGGGTTTTGGATTCCGGACTCCCGCCACCTTGCCACTCTGAGGCATGCAAGCCCAACTGCGTCGCCAACCGAGAAACGGCCTTCGGACTATCTCCCGACAAAACCCGAATCTGCAGGTTTTTCTGCCGCAAAGCCTGTACCAAAAATTCAGCGTCAGCATACAAGGTATCTGATATGTCATAGGTCAAAACAACCGCACCATCGATCCGCAACACAACCGTCGTCATAAGCGATGCCTGCGCAAGACCATCTCCCTCCTGAGAGGCCATCCCAGCAATCATTTCAAGTCGATGACCATGACATTCACCAAATAGCCCTTGGCCAGCCACCTCATGCATATGTTCTATGACCACATGCTTGTGGGGTATAGTGTCCCCTGTCTCATAATACCGCGCTATGGCACGCGCTATCGGGTGTTTGCTCTGGGATTCCATGGCATACGCAATCGCATGTGCATCCGCCACGCTCATCAGAGACGTATCGACGACGGTCACCGACTTTACCGCTAGAAACCCCCGCGTGAGTGTCCCTGTTTTATCCAAAAACACATGCGTTATTTTTGCGATAGATTCGATCACATCGGGATTGCGAATCAAGATACCCTCACCCGCCGCAAGCCCCAAGCCATTGGACAAGGCCAAGGGCGTCGCAATCGCCAAGGCACAAGGACATGTCACGATGAGCAAGGCCAAGACACGGTTGAACCCTTCTAAAAACTGACCATTCAACCCAAAAAAAACCAAAGCCCCAGCCGAAATGACCAACACAACGATCAATAGCCATTGGGCTACCCGGTCCATCGTCTGGGTGAATTGGGACTTCGGATAGTGTTCAATAGCCGCCAAAAGTTTGCCCACACGGGTCATCACACCCACCTCTGCAACAGAGATATAAAGTGTCCCCAAGAGATTTCGCGTACCCGCATACACATCCGAACGAACACCGACAGGCTGGGGAACAGACTCCCCCGTAATCCACCCCAGATCAATTTCACTCTCACCACGAACCACCTGACCATCTACAGGAATCATTTCATCGGGATTCACACACACAACATCGCCAACCCGAAGCTCCGAAACAGGCTTTTTTTTGCCGGCGGCATAACACGTCTCGCCATGTCCTGATTCAGACACATCACACTGCAGCGCCTGCACAGGCAAAACCTGCACATGCAAATCTGCACCGCGGTGGGCTTTTCGCTGCATCAGCGTCAAGATATAGCGACTACCCAACAGAAAAAAAACAAGCATTCCCAACGAATCAAAATACAGATGCTCTGCCCCAGCCATTAACTGCAAAAAACTACTCAAAAACCCCAAAATCAAGGCCAACGCAATGGGAACATCAATCGAAATCCGACGCATACGCAACGACGCCCATGCCCCATGATAAAAAGGCCAAGCACCCCATGTCAGCAAAGGCAGGCAAAGCAACACACTGACCCAAGAAAACAACATGCCATACCAGCCATCGGCCCCCCCATAGAGAGACACCGACATCAGCATTAGGTTGCCGGCAATCGCACCACTCACCCCCAAACGAATCAGCGCCCGTCTGTTTTCAATACGC
>JAGYJO010000238.1 GCA_018402095.1 bacterium | reverse complement strand
GGTTCACCAGAAAGCGACAAGCAAATCATCGAAGTCAGTAAAGCATTCCGTCGTGCACACGAATTGGGGATGGTCACTATTTTGTGGTGTTACCTTCGTAACAACGCCTTCAAAGTAGATGGTGTAGACTATCACGAAGCAGCCGATTTGACCGGACAAGCCAACCATTTGGGCGTCACAATCGAAGCCGACATCATCAAACAAAAACTACCGACAAACAATGGTGGGTTTAATGCCATTAAGTTTGGTAAAACCCACAAGAAAGTATATTCAGAACTTTCTTCCGATCATCCTATCGATTTGGCACGTTACCAAATCGCAAACAACTATATGGGTAGAATGGGATTGATCAACTCTGGTGGCGCTTCCGGTGACAATGATATCCAAGACGCAATCACAACAGCCGTTATCAACAAACGTGCGGGTGGTATGGGTCTCATTTCTGGACGAAAAGCGTTTCAAAAACCGATGAATGAGGGAATAGCACTACTCAACGCGATTCAGGACGTTTATCTATGCAAAGACATTAGCATCGCCTAAACAAGGAATAAACGGAGTCACTCAGCGCAGTGGCTCCGCTACAGCAGCCAAGCAATAGGCTTCGCTTTTTAAGGTTTTTTTCAGGGGCATTACAGCCTCAAGTTCTCTAAAGGAGATACATATGAGTGATTGCGGCGACGTCAAAAAAGTATTTGTAGCCACGAAGACACCAGCAGCACCGATTGAAGCCCCCCTCTTTGGGATTGCCATTTCTGAATTGGCCGCCCAAAAAATCAAACAATTTATTACAGCCGACAACAATTCACCCGAAGATTACGCACTCCATGTTGCCGTGGTGAAAGATGGCTGTTCTGGCAAATCTTATGTCATGAAAATGGCGCCACTTAGCGAATCTGTTGCCAGTGGCGATAAAGTCTTCGCGCATGATGGGGCAAACGTTGTGATCGAAAAAACCAGTTATCTCTTTGTAACCGGGTCTATTCTCGATTATACAGAAGCACTCACAGGGTCTGGATTTGTGTTCAACAATCCCAATGTCAAAAAGACATGTTCCTGTGGAAGCTCTTTCGCCGTATAGCCATTATTCTCAAGGGTGCACAGGTAGTAACCGTTTCCTAGAGGGAGGGGGATCGAAAGGGCGACAGCCCTTTCAAAAACTTTTTTCCTGCTCGCCGGAGGCGAGCAGGCGGTGTTTTTTTCGGGGGATTTGCCCCCAAGCCCCCCTGCCTAGGAAATGATTACCCTCGGGAGGGGTCAGGGGGTGGGAATTCCCCTAAACTATAGCTATTATCACCAAAACGAAAAAAGGAGCCACTACTACTATGAACATCGAAACAACCGTTTTCATCGCTATCCTCGGTGCCATCGTGGGGAGCTTCCTCAATATGGTCATCCACAGACTCCCACTTCGCCTCAAATGGACCGGCCGATCTCGCTGTCCCCAATGCAAACACACCCTGACATGGCCGTCATTGATCCCCGTACTCAGCTATGTCTTTCTCATGGGAAAATGCCGTTTTTGTCGCGTCAGAATTCCCCTTCGCTACCTCTTGGTCGAGGTCGCCATGTCCGCATTGTTTGTCATGTTTTGGTATCAATTTGGGCCCAGCATGGCCTTTGTTCAGGCCAGTATCTTTGCCAGCGTACTCATGGCCCTCTTCTGCATCGATTTTGACCATTATATTTTGCCGGACAAGCTCACCCTCCCCCTGATTTTGACAGGCCCCCTTTGGCATCTCTTTGATGGCTACTTTTTGCGTAGCTTTCTGGCTGGCATCGTTGGTTTCATGCTGCTGTGGACCATGAATCTCATTGGCAAAAAAGTCTACAAACGCGATGTCTTGGGTGGTGGCGACATGATGTTGGCCGCCGGTATCGGCACCTGGTGGGGACTGTCTCTCTTGGGTGTGTCGCTCTATATGAGCTTTCTCGTGGGCGGTATTTTCGCTGTTGGGCTACTGATCATGCGCCGCAAAGGACGTCGTGACGAGATGCCATTTGGCCCCTCTATGATCATCGGATGGTTGATTGCATTTGTGTTTCACGCCCCTATTCTCGTACTCTTGTTTGGAAAATAAGATCCCCAAAAGATAAGGACCCACATCTTTCTGTATAGGAATAATTACAATCACATCCTTGAGGAACGGATCCCCTCATCGGGGATTGTATTTTGGAACGGATATAGTGGCTATGTCTGTAACCGCTTCCTAGAGGGAGGGGGATCGAACCCTTCGACTGCGCTCAGGGACCACCCTTCGAGAAACCT
>JAGYJO010000237.1 GCA_018402095.1 bacterium | reverse complement strand
ACTTCTTTCGCTCAGCGAAGCTGAGCGAAAGTGGAGGATTAACAAAGGGCTAACGCCCTTTGGATCCCACTTAGCCCCCCTGGCGTAGGAATCGCTTACCTTACATATAGTGGGACGCCTTGCGGTAGTGCTTCGTTACAGGTAACATTTATCTTGCTGCGGTGAAGAAAAAAGCAACGTTTGGGATTGTTGTTGCTTAGCCTTTTGAGGGTTTCGTAACATCACCTATCTGCGCCTTTTTGATTTTTTATTGGAGGATTGTAGATATGAAATTATGGGCGAAAATTGCTATTGGATTGGTAGCTGGAACAAGTACAGGTTTGATCTTGGGAGAGAATGTCTCTTTTTTAAAGCCTGTTGGGGATGTCTTTTTAAATGCAATTAAAATGTTGATTGTGCCATTGGTTTTTTCTTCATTGGTCGTTGGTGTAACGAGTTTGAAAGACCCTAGGAAATTGGGCCGTGTCGGGTTTAAGGCTTTTGTGGCCTATTTATTTACAACGGTTTTTGCGATTTCTATTGGGTTGGCTTTTGGTCATGTGTTGAAACCGGGTGCAGGTATGCATTTGTCTCCGTCAGAAACTTTGGCTGCGCCCACGCAACAGTCTGTTGTGGATACCTTTGTGAATATTATTCCATCAAATCCTTTGCAGGCTTTGGCTAGTGGTCAAATTCTGCAGATTATTATGTTTGCATTGCTGTTTGGGATTTCTTTGGTTCTGATTGGGGAGAAAGCAAAGCCTGTTTCTGATTTTTTTGAGGCCATTGCAGAAGCGATGTACAAATTAACAGATATGGTGATGTCTCTTGCCCCGTATGGGGTTTTTGCTTTGATGGCGTGGGTGGGTGGCTCCTATGGTCTGGCTATTTTATTGCCTTTGGGTAAGGTGATTATCTCTGTTTACTTGGCGTGTGTTTTGCATGTTTTAGTCGTTTATAGTCTCATGCTATTTGTCGGGGGACGGTTGAATCCTGTTCGGTTTTTTTATGGTATCAAAGAAGCTTTAGCACTTTCTTTTTCAACCTCCAGCAGTGCGGCGACATTGCCTGTGAGTATACGTGAAGTCCAAGAGAATTTAGGCGTTTCGAAAGGTGTTGCGAGTTTTGTATTGCCTTTGGGCGCGACCATTAATATGGATGGCACGGCTATCTACCAAGGTGTTACGGCTTTGTTTGTGGCCCAGGCCTTTGGTGTGGACTTGAGCTTTGCTCAGATGGTAACCATCGTATTGACGGCCACATTGGCGTCGATTGGTACCGCTGGAATTCCTGGTGCTGGCTTGATTATGTTGAGCTTGATTCTGTCTTCTGTGGGCTTGCCGATGGAAGGGCTGGCCTTGGTTGCTGGTATTGATCGAATATTGGATATGGTGAGAACCAGCGTCAATGTCACGGGAGATTGCATGGTGGCAACTTTGGTAGCCAAAAGTGAAGGTGAACTTGATTTGGATGTTTACGCTACAAAAAGCGTGTCATAAATGTGTTTACACTAATTGCGGCATTTGTCCGGCGGGAGCCGCTTTTGATGGCTCCCTATGTGGTTTATAGCTTACTTACATTTTTACTGACCAGTTATTTGGTCCCTGCGTCTACGCTGGAAACAGTGGAAACGGCTTTGCAACTCCCGTATCTTTTGTTGGCATTTTTGATGTTAGGCGACTTTTTGGCTAGAGGTGCTACGTTGACGTTGTTGGCGATGCAGTTTTCAGAACCTTTATTGTTGACGTGGCGACGGTGGTGGCTGAGGTATAGTTTCCTGAGTTTGGGCTTTTGTTTGGTCTATATGGGTGCTGCGTTTGTCGTGATGCATGCTAAGACCTATCTCTCGGTGCTCGGCTTGATGGGTGTGTTGGTGGCGATGGTGGCTGTATTGTCGTCTGTGGTTTTGATTTTATTTGCGCCCCTCTTGATGTTTTTTCGTGGTTTGGATGTGGTTTCATCATTTGTCGCGACATTTCAACTGATGCGGCGGCGTTTTGGTTTTGTGTTTCGTGTTGGGTTGATGAATTTATCCCTTGTTTTTCTTTTTGTGTTTTTGGGTGCGGCATTGTCTCCTATTCCTATTTTCGGTATGACATTGAGCTATCTATTTCAAGCTTTTGGGCAAATGGCAGCTTTGATTTATACATTTATTGCCATAGGGCAAGTGGAGTGGCGTGCTGATTTTTACAATGGTTCAAAACTGACTTAAGTCAGTTTTGAACCATTAAAATAACTTGAGTTATGGATAAGCAGCCTCAAAATAGAGGTCAAAGGGGACGAAGTCCCCTTTAA
>JAGYJO010000236.1 GCA_018402095.1 bacterium | reverse complement strand
GTACAATTCATCGCAGAGTCTTTGGTCGAAATCCAACAGACACTCATACAACATAACAGCGGGGTGCATATCCGCTACGGCAATCCTATCGATGAAATCCCCAAGCTCGTCACAGAGCTCGCTATCAATGCCGTGTATTTCAATCGAGACTACACGACATATCCCGTAAACAGGGATAGCTCCGTTCACGCAAAGTTAGAAGACATAGGCTGCGCCGTACATAGTTTCAAAGACCATGTCATGTTTGAGCCCCATGAAATTCTCAAAAAAGACGGCACCCCCTACCACGTATTCACCCCCTACTCCCATGCATGGCGCCTGGCACTACAAACGACAACAGCCGAAAACTATCCCATCACACTACGCAATCTGGGACCGGCTAAAAACAGTCCCGCTGGTTCATTAGAAAAACTACTCGCCTTTGCCGGATTTGCTGATTGTGCCGCAAAATCCGAAGATCACCCTACCGATAGTCATCAAAAATTGTATACACGTGGAGGCAGCAGCGCAGGACTGCAGCAGCTCAAGACATTCAGCACCAGTATCGAAAACTATGAAACAGCCAGAGATTTCCCTGCAATAGACCAAACATCCCGACTCTCAGTCTATATCCGACATGGCTGTATCTCTATTAGAGACATGCTCACGCTAGCGTTATCCGATACGACGATCGGTCATGAGAAGTGGCTCACGGAACTCATTTGGCGAGAGTTTTATCAAATGATCTTCTTTCACTATCCCGAAGTACATACAGAGGCCTTTCAACCCAAATTCAAAGGACTTAAATTCCCAACAGATGAAGTCCTTCTCGCCAAGTGGAAAACAGGACAAACAGGATTCCCATTAATTGACGCCGCCATGCGTTGTCTCAATCAAACAGGTTGGATGCACAATAGACTCAGAATGGTTGTGGCCTCATTTTTCTCCAAAATCATGCTTCTCGATTGGAAACGTGGGGAACGCTACTTTTCGTGGAAACTGCTCGACTACGAATTGGCGTCCAATAATGGGGGCTGGCAATGGGCTGCTGGAATCGGTTGTGACGCAGCGCCTTAGCTGGATTTTAATCCCGCACCGCAGTCACCGAAATATGATCCCTATAACATTTTATCTGACCTATTGCCCCAGATCAAAACCTCTCGGCCAAACAGATTCATAACCCATCCGAAGCCAAGGATCTTCCGATGGGATTTCAATTGGGGGTTGATTATCCACGACCTATTGTTGATTACAAATCCCAACGGCAAAAAGCGTTAGATCTTTATCGCAATCATGTCTCGAGTGGGTTGTCCCTGTAGATAACCGTTTCCTGGATAGGGGCACTGCAGCCCTTTCGCTAAAAAACAATTACAGGTTATGCTGTATCGTGAAATAGAAAACAGTCTGGTTTTGAAATAAAACCAGCAAAGGAAATATATGAAAATCATTATACTCGGCGGCGGCGCAGCTGGCTTTTTCGCCGCCATTCACAACAAAAAAAAACACCCCAAAAGCCAAGTCATGCTGATCGAAAAAAGTGACGAACTCCTCGCCAAAGTCAAAATATCAGGCGGTGGCCGGTGTAATGTGACAAACGCTTGCTTCGAACCCAAGCTACTCACACAACATTACCCGCGGGGACACAAGGAACTCCTTGGCCCTTTTCATTCTTTCCAACCCAGTGACACCATGGCATGGTTCAAAAGTCAGGGCGTCGCGCTCAAAACAGAATCTGACAACCGCGTCTTCCCTGTATCCAATGATTCACAAACCATTATCGACTGCCTTCTCAAAACAGCGACAAACTTGGGGATCAGCATCGTGAAAAACACAACAGTCACCCATATCGTCAAAGAAAACGAAATGTTCGAACTCAGCATAGACAATCAGCCACTCAAGCGCTGCCACAAACTGATTTTAGCAACCGGTAGTGGTCGTCGTGGGCATACCCTAGCCACGGCTTTCGGCCACAAAATCATTACGCCGATTCCATCTCTGTTTACATTCAAAATAGACGATAGACCCCTACACGGGCTCAGCGGTCTGGCGGTTGCCAACACCCAAGCATGGATTACGGGTCAAAAAAAGAAATCCCAAACAGGTCCCTTATTAATCACCCATTGGGGTATGAGCGGTCCCGTCATTATTCGGTTGTCCGCATGGCAGGCCAAGTCACTGCATGAAACCAATTATCAAACGTCTCTATTTGTAAACTGGCTCCCTGATATCAGCGGCGACATGGTCCGTGAAAGACTATTGTCTATGCAGGAGAAGATCAGGGTTTTACAATCACTCCGGA
>JAGYJO010000235.1 GCA_018402095.1 bacterium | reverse complement strand
ACTGTGGCATGGCAGACGCCTTGGCGACGGCAGTCTTGGTGTTGGGTGAAAAAGAGGGCTTGGCTTTGCTAGACCGTATCCCAGGTGCTTCGGGTTTTGTGATCGTGCATAGGGCTGGGGTGTATACGCCGTATTATAGTGCGCGGTTTCCGGTGGAGGATTTTGAGGTGAGATCTCCTGGTTCTAAATGATACCTGGCCACCAAAACGACACGGCAGGGGCTGTTTTCTTGCTGTGTAGACATTGCTGGAGATGTCCAATGTAAAATCTGTGTCGCTTGAAAAATGAGGGCGGCCCCTTCCTTTAATGTGTAAGAAAATCGATGTCCATTATCGTCCATTTCCAGCGTGCCACTGTTGGGCATGCACTGATTTTTGAGACAGACCAAAAGTTGTACTGTGCCGTGCTTGTCCACATGTGGATTTACAAACTCTCCATTACGATATTCGCTTGTCCAGATGTGGCATCTATGAATTTTTGCGGATGTTTGTAGTAGCTGTTGAAGTGTTGATGTGAGTGTTTGTTGAGAAAAAAAACGGCCTATAGTGGTGTCTAAAGGAATCGTTCTTTCTTCCCATTGTACGCCTGGTAATCCAGCCCTTACTTCACGCGATGGAAACTGTAGGGTCTCGTGATTGAATCTCTCTATATCGGAGGGACTAAGGAATTGTGGTAATAAAATATGCTTTTCTTGAAGGAACTTGATGCTTTGTTCTTTCGTAGAAACTATAGTGCCGGTATTGGGAATTGCGATTTGGGTCATTGGGATGTTATTTGGATAACCTGTTGGTGTTTTGTGATATAGGCCAGAACTGATTTTAATTCTACCAATATTTCCGGCATAGCTTCGTCTTTTTGTATGACAACTGAGGATTTCTCAAACGCGGCGTGTAGGTGTCGGGCGGCTTCGTCATAGTCCTGTGTCGCGACGCCGTAAAATCCGATTATCCTTAGCGTGTCTGTATCATCAGGACATAGCGTGAGGATGTTGTTGGCATAATGGTAGATTTCCTTCGCGGGTTTTTGCTGAGAAATAGACACTGACAATTTGATACGCCAGGCATCCACTGCTAGTTCGGCATAATGCTGAATGAGTTTGTCTGTGTAGTGATTTAATAAATGATGTAAAGGGGGTGTTTGTATTGCGTCTTTGTTTGTCTGGATACTGTTTAATAGATACGCGCATGTTTCCTTGATCAGAAAATAGTCGCTTTGATCTAAGGTGCTGAGCTTCTCGACGTGATGCCTCAATTTATCGATGCCTATTCTGTGTGTTTTGAGATCCTCCAAAAACACTGTGATCGGGGTGGTCCCTATATCGCAAAAAAACTGATTGAATATAGCTTTCAGGTGATGGGTATCTTGTTTTTTGATCAGAAGAATATCAGCGGTTCCGTCAAAACTCTTGTGAGCGGTTATACGTGTGTCCGTTGGTAAAATATGGGGGCTAAGAGGGAAGCATAGTACACCGTTGTAGCTTTTTGATAACCCCGAAATATCAGAGCTGTTCGTCTGAAAAATGTCGGAAAAGACATAAGCGCCACCGTCATGGATCAGTGCCAATACTCTGTCGATGTGGGGGGCTATTGCGTCACTGGAATTGGTATATGTGGTTAATGTGGTGTCTGGACTATCGATAGGTGTGCCGTCAGCGAAGACAAGTTTTTCTTCCAAAAAAGGGGCGATAGCGATGCCGAATTTTTTGATAAATTCGATAGGGTTTTGATCCAGCTCTGTTTTCAAGGTTTGGATGCTTAGCTGTCTTTCGTCGCCTTGGGTTGTATTTATCAGAATACAGTCTGACGCTATGGATGTTTCTACAAATAGCTCGGATTTTCCCAGGGAATGGGACTGCAATAACTGACACGGAAAACAGTCGTACAGATATGCAGCATAGGCATAGTGATACTTCCTGGAACCCAATGCGTCTAAATTGACTGTTTGGGTGGGGATAAATCTGCATTTCTCGACATGTTGTTTTAAGAAGTGACTTTCTTTGAGGAACTGCAGTGTCTCGAGAGAATAATCAGAGAGTGTTAACTGAATCCGATTGTATATGTCGGGGTGGTGGGTGGCTAACAGATCTAAAATGTTTTTGGACAACATACCATGGCCGGTCCCCAGTTCCAGTAAAGAAATTGGTTCTTGTGCGGGTACTTTTTTTGCAATCGTGGTGATTAGTTGTACATGCTTATTTGCCGCCTTGGCATTGCTTCGTCCTGAAAAGGGAACGCGACGTAAAAAGAAATTTTGAAAACCAACATGCCAACTCTGTTGGCTGATGAGAGC
>JAGYJO010000234.1 GCA_018402095.1 bacterium | reverse complement strand
AACCCCCTGCATGTTATAGTAGCCCCTACTTATGAACACAGACATTTTTCATCTCGGTGGCCAGGAATTTCATTCCCGATTGATTATGGGAACAGGCAAGTTTGCCTCTCCTGAAATTCTCAAACATGTCCTCCAGGCTGCGGACTGCAAAATCGTCACCGTTGCAGTACGACGGGTCGACACAGAAACCGAACATGACCCGTTCATCAAAACCATTTCCCCTGAAAACTATCTCTTTTTGCCCAACACCTCCGGCGCACGCACTGCAGAAGAAGCCGTCCGACTGGCCGAAATCGCCCGATTCTCCGGTGTATCCGATTGGGTCAAACTGGAAATATCCCCCGAACCCAACCACCTCATGCCCGACCCTATTGAAACCTTGAAAGCCGCCGAGATATTGGTCAAAAAAGGCTTCAAGGTCATGCCTTATATCCACGCAGACCCCGTTCTGGCCA
This sequence comes from bacterium, assembly GCA_018402095.1. Lineage (GTDB taxonomy): Bacteria > Margulisbacteria > Marinamargulisbacteria > SXXA01 > SXXA01 > M30B43. Next base: position 1,837 of record JAGYJO010000234.1, on the reverse strand, counting down.
AACGCCTCGAAGAAGTCGGCTGTGTGAGTGTCATGCCGCTTGGATCTCCTATTGGTACCAATATGGGATTGGAAACCAAAACCTTTATCAAGCTCATCATCGAACAATCCAATATCCCTGTCATCGTCGACGCCGGTATTGGCGCACCGTCACATGCCTGTGAAGCTATGGAAATGGGTGCCGACGCGGTACTGGTCAACACCGCTATCGCCACCGCACAATACCCCGTACACATGTCAGAAGCCTTTGCGCTCGCAGTCAAAACCGGTCGGATGGCCTACCTCGCTGGTTTGGGAGGCGTCTCTTCAGCCGCAAGAGCCTCCTCACCGCTCACAGGTTTTTTGCGTGTTTGATGCACATCTCGCCGCGCTAGATCTCGACAGCCAATACACGGCGCTTGACCACGTACAAGCGCAAGACGTGGTCGCCACATTGCGCAAAAGTGCTTTCAGCAGCAAAGACTTTCATACGCTCATCTCCCCAGCTGCGGCACCCTATCTGGAAACCATGGCCCAACGCGCGCAACAGCTCACGCACCAACGCTTTGGGAAAGCCATGCAGCTGTTCATCCCCATGTATCTCTCCAATCTCTGTTACAACAAATGCACCTATTGCGGGTTTAGTGTCGAACACAAATACCCACGATTGATTCTCTCCGACAAAGAGATCCTCGCAGAAGGCCAACTCCTCGCACAAAAAGGGTTCCAGCATTTGCTCCTACTCACCGGTGAAGCCGAAGACAAGGTAGGTGTCGACTACATCGCACACGCCATCACACTCCTCAAACCGAGCTTCGCCTCCATTGGGATCGAAGTACAGCCGATGTCCGAAGAAAACTACAATAAAATCATCGCAGCAGGCGCCGACGGACTCACCCTCTACCAAGAGACCTATCATCGAGAGGCCTATCAAAAGCACCATCTCGCCGGCAAAAAGAAACATTTCGCCAAACGGTTAGATGCACTCGAATATGGTGCAAAAGCCGGTTTTCACAAGATCAATATCGGCGCATTACTGGGCCTCTATGCCTGGCGTTACGAAGCCTTGGCGCTGTCTGCACACCTGGATTATATGAAAAAGAAATATTGGCAGTCCCAATACATGATCTCTTTCCCCCGTATCCAAGAGATGTTCGGCGAGTACAACCCCGCCTACGATGTCCGTGACCAAGATCTCGTACAGCTGATCTGTGCCTTTCGGCTCTGTTTCCCAGACTTGGGAATCTCGCTCTCCACCAGAGAACCCGCAGCCCTACGCGACAACCTCGTCGGCCTAGGCATCACCCAAATGTCCGCAGAGTCGAACACCGCACCAGGTGGCTATTCCGGCATGGACAGCGAATCCCAGTTCGACATCTCCGACCACCGCCCACTGCCATTGATTCAGGATATGCTCAAACGTAAGGGGTATGATCCTGTGGTGAAGAATTGGGATAGGGTTTTGAGTTAAGGGGAAATCTCCTCACAGCCTCCCTTTTGATTAAAAACAGCATTACCCACAAATATGAAGAACCACCCCGCCCTGCGGGCACCCCTCCTTAACAAGGCGGGGAATTAAGACCTTAAAAACTCTCCTCCTTACTAAGGCGGAGTACCCACGGCACGTGGGGGAGCTGGTTCTGGCCTTAAACTTCACCGAAGCAACTATTCTCGCACAAAAGATATATATCCAATTATTTGTGGGTAATGATCAGTTTGATTAAAGGGAAGGCGTAAAACAAGAGCAGAACCGGGCAGCCTACATCCCTGACGAATAGCTTACGTCGCAAATCCCCTCCCAGCCTCCCCAGTAGGATAAAAAAGCCTAAAAGGCTGTAAAGTATAGGCGGGCTCAATGG
>JAGYJO010000233.1 GCA_018402095.1 bacterium | reverse complement strand
TTTCTTTGGCCGTCAGCGTCACTTCACCCATGTCATAAGACTGCACCGTCTCACTGTCTTCGATTTCAAAGTAAATCACATCGTCCGTCAACGCCAAAAAGCGAAGCCCGTAATGTCCAGGACGTAATCCTTGTACAAAGAAACGCCCCTCAGGCCCTGTCAGTACAGACATCAAAGCAGTCTCTGGATCCCCCTCTCGAAACACTTCACCAGCCACATACACCAAAGGACCTTGTTGGGTACGGACAGTCCCAAATATCCGTGCCAAAAGCCCATTACCCACACGCATCGATTGTCCACCATAATAACCAACACCCACACGCTTTCGCAAAGGACCTAGATCATAGCCATCAGGGATATTAGGAATATCGTCCACCGCAATCATACGGTCTGTCCAGTCTGGCAAATCAGTAATAACAGCTGGACCAAAAATATCAACCAAGCCCGTCCCCCCTACTTTAAAAGAGCCTCCGCCCAAGTTTTTTTCTGGATACACCAAGACAAAGTTACGCTGAATAGGACGGCTCACAGCAACTTGCCCATCGACAAACGCCAGTGCTGTTTCAAAGTGATACGATAACTTTCGCGTCACATCATCCGTAGTCGACGATTTGGATTGGGAATACCCCACATCCAGCACACCTCGTGTATTGCGATAAAGTAAGCGGTGTCTACTGTCTTCTGACGAGGCAAAGTCATTGATACTACTATTGATCTGCAAGTCCGAATAAGTATTACGCTGACCCAAGCTCATATCTGTCGACAACAAGCGGTCCGATGAAAACCGAGACGCCAAGCCCGCAAAAAAGCCATTATTATCACGGTATTCATAGCCCGCCATACGGGTATTATCCGAACCATTCACACCTGTTTTCAACGCATGATCCCTGCCAGAGCCAGGAAACCAAGTCACATAGTAAGACAAAGATACGTCATCACTACCTTGCAACTGATCTCTCATCCGCACTTGCAAGACGCCCTGCCATTCAGTGCTAAACAAACTATACAAACCTAACGAAGCCCCATACCGATTGGCACCAGATGCCGTTTGTGAATAATTCGCAGCCAAAACAGACCGAATCCAATCCCAGTCCTGAGACAACGAAAAAGAACTACCATAATAGGTGCCCGACTTGGAATGATAGCGCTCACCAAAAAGACGCAAGGCCAATGTGCTTTTTGAAGCAATACTCAACCCTGTTTCCCCGGAAAATCGTTGGGCAATGTCTGTGTCCACGCTTTGCCCAAAACGACGAAACTGCGAGCCAAGAGCGGTCGCAAAAAGGCGCTGATACCGCACAAAACCACCAGGATCATAATACGTTGTGTATTCCAAAGCCGCACCATAATCGGATAGATCACGACGGTAGTAGGCGGTATCCAAACGAAAAACACCCAAGTCTGTTGGAAAGTAAGTATCCAAACCAAAAAGCGTCTGAGAACTATCCGCTTGAAAATAAGCACCCTGCGCCCAAAAGGCATCGGGCCGGTACAAATGATACCCAGATACAACCGGTTTTTCAGAATAAACCGTATAAGCCCGATTCTCCGAATCTGCATACATCCCAGCCGTATAATAGAATTCCTGATCCCCAACACCAATCAACCCAACATCACGAATCAAAGCGCCTTCGGCTTCATCGCCTGTCCCATCATCATTGTCCAGAACTATTCTCACCCGATTCATACCTATTCGCGTCGGAACATTATCCAAGACATAGGTTCCTTTTTTGACCCTCACTTCATGAATTCTTTTATCGTTCACAAAGACTGACATCTTTCCTGGTTTCTCTATAGGCAAAACCAAGCTTTCGTTGCTCTGGTATACCAACAATGGATTGAGATAATACATACGCCCCACACCCACCCCGACAACCGTTGGGGTGCCCTGAAAACCTCGCGCAGGAAACCCCACATTCCCCGCCATATAACGGGTCCAAGAAGCCGTATCATCATGCAAAATTTGCACTTCAGACATGGCATAGGCACTATCACGCTCTGGCTGAATATTGGCCATTTGGCGAACCGTCGCCACATCGCCAAAATTCAGAACAGCCTCTGTATTCATAGAAAATGGCGTTTGGGTCACAGCAGCATTGCTCTCTGAATAGCCAAAATCTCCACGAAAATTCACATGTCCTGAAAACGGTGGTGCCGCATATAATTCGGGACGGGGCCGCCAACCGCCACCTTTCAAATCAATACGCACAACAGCCGTCTGATTGTCATCTGGAACCGTCACAGACAATACCCCTCGCGCACGGCTAAACGATATCTGATAACCTGCCTTCGATAACACAGA